>JAJBBL010000032.1 GCA_020532365.1 Candidatus Cloacimonadota bacterium
CTTTATGTTTTATATGATCCATTATCACTCGGATAATTGGTATTCTGTCAAGAGCAAAATATCCCTTGGGACACAACCCTTATCTAAGGGTCATCTAAGGAGTATAGTCGTAGGCGGCCCTGATCCGCCTACGACTATACTCCTTATGCTCTCCTTGGTATATATATGCTGGATATGGAGTTAGCTGACTTGTGGTGAAATCCGGTTGAATGTAGGTAATTTAGTCTTTTTGCGGGAAATTTGTAAGTTTATGTAGGTCAAAAAATACTGACGAAAGCTTAAAAATTAACCTGTTTAGTCTACCGAACTGATCATTGTACCGTCACCAATTCTGATGAGATTTTGTAACTCTAAAGCGAGAAGAACTGTAGACAAATCTCCCACGTTATAACCAGTTTTTAGAATAAGCTCGTCATAGCTTATTGCTGGCTTAGACTCTTGGATACAATTTAAAACACCTTTTTCTTTGTCGCTAAGGGATGCGGTACGATCTACCTGCGTAGTCATAATAAGATCGTATTCTTCGACGATATCGACGTATGAAGAGACTAATTTAGCCCCTTTTTTTATCAGGTGATTAGGTCCTTCCGATTGAGGGCGGTTGATGTCGCCCGGCAAAGCAAACAGATCTCGGTTATGTTCCAAAGCGTATTTGGCAGTGAGAAGAGCGCCACTACTTATCTTGCCCTGAACAACAAAGATTCCGTTGCTCAAACCACTTATAACCCTGTTGCGGGCGGGGAAGTTCCAACGTTCAAGCTTAGAACCTGGAGTGAATTCTGAAATCAAAGCCCCTCTTTCCAAAATACGTTCGGCTAACTTTCTATTACTCTCGGGGTATATCTGGTCGCAACCAGTTCCCATAACCGCATAAGTTATACCGTTATTTTCGATTGTCGTTCTATGGGCATGAGTATCTACTCCAAAGGCGAGGCCGCTAACTATTCCATATCCGCTTCTACTCAACTCTCCTGTTATTTTTTGAGTCATCATTATTCCATAATTATCGGGTTTTCTGGTGCCTACTATGCCGATGAGTGTTGCCCCGTTATCTTTTGGGAGAGTACCTCTGTAGTAGAGAACGAGTGGTGGATTGAAGATATTTTTGAGCATAGTTGGATAGTCGTCGTCTAAAATAGTGGTGTATTTAATCTGATATTTTTCAGATAACTCGCAGATGTTTTCCCAGTTTTCTGGTTCAGTATCGACGGCTAAGCTCTCTTTGATCTCATTAGAAATTCTTTGATAATCAAGTAGTGGCTCAATCCCTTTACCGATGAAGCTTTCAGGCTCTCCAAGTGAGCTAATAAGCTGATGTGCTTTAACAGGGCCAAGGTCTTTTGTTTCAATAAGTTGTAGCCAAGCTTTAAGTCTCGAATCCATAATATTTACAACCTCCAGAGAGACAATATTTACTCTTCAGCCTGGTCAGCTTCCTGAATCATTTTGAATAAGTCACGTTTGAGCTGCTCTATGTTTTCGCCGCTGACCGCTGAGATTACAATTATATCTTTATCTACTTTATCTTTAAAATCCTTCACCAGTTGTGCTATACGTTCATCTCGATCGTCTTCTGAGACTGTATCGATTTTATTAAGTCCGATAAGATGTCTCTTTTTTTCAAGGTAAATGTCGTATTGCTGGAGCTCGTTTTTTAATACTGCGTAGTCGTTTACAGGGTCTTCAGAGTTTATATCAATGAGGTAGAGGAGGGTCTTTGTTCGTTCTATGTGGCGTAAGAACTGTAGCCCTAAGCCTTTGCCTGTATGAGCTCCTTCAATGAGACCTGGAATGTCAGCCATAACAAAAGTTGTGAATTCTGCAAACTGAACTACGCCTAGAGATGGCTCTAAAGTTGTGAATGGATAATCTGCTATCTTAGGCCTGGCGGCTGACACGTGGCTTAGCAAGGTAGATTTACCGGCGTTGGGAAAGCCAACGAGTCCAACATCTGCTATTAGCTTTAACTCTAATTCAATGTCACGCTCTTCCCCTTCACCACCATCTTCTGCAGTTCTTGGGGCTTGATTTGTGCTGGAGACGTAAGTTGCATTTCCTCTTCCCCCTTTACCACCCTTGGCAAGTATAATTTGGTCACCTTCATTTTCCAGCTCACCGATAAATTCTTTACCACCGTCTGTAATGTCGAAAAAAATAGTGCCTAAAGGGAATAGGAGCTCTCTATCAACACCTGACTTTCCAGCTTGATTTTTACCAGAACCGTGGCTACCCCGTTCAGCCCGAAAAAGCTTTAAATATCGATACTCGAGTAGTGTGTTAACATTTGCGCTCCCGACCGCTATTATATCACCACCTCTTCCGCCGTTACCGCCGTCAGGTCCACCCTTAGGGACAAATTTTTCACGACGAAAACTAACACATCCATTCCCGCCGCTTCCTGCTACTACTTTGATCCGTGCATAATCTATAAACATTTAGCCTCACATTGTTACGTTGTTCATTCTCTTACCAATAGTTAACATAATAGAACAGTTAGATGATATAATAAACTCCCTATATCTGTCAAAGATTTTAACAAAAGTTAAGTGCTAAAGTGAAGTATACTCAACACAAAAACGATAAACCGGCAAATAAAACTCGGCTTTGACGCCGTTCATACTTATCTTCTATTGTACAGGTCTTGAAAATGGTCTGAACACAATGAAGAGGTGATTAGCTTGATTAAGTATATATATAAACTCAAAGGGCTCAGTTGCGCTGGTTGTGCGGCTGAAATTGAGAGAGAAATAAGAAAGTTCGATTGGATAAGTGGAGTTGTGCTCGATTTCTTAAGTAAAGAGCTGACCGTTTACGTGGACGATAATGAGAAAGAAGAAGAGGTTACCGAAAAAGTTAAACGGGTAGTGCGGAGTATCGAACCAGATATAATGGTTATGCTGTCGGACGAAAATAAAGAGGAGTCACGTTTTAGAGATGGAGTGTTCTCTTCACTAAAAACAACTGACAACTTGCTTACATTGCTCGGAATAATAGTCTTTGCAGCTACCTTCTTCATTCCGCAATCACATACACAACTAATCCTCTACCTGATAAGCTATCTGCTGATAGGAAAATACGTTATAATCGGTGCCTTTAAAAAGCTCTTCAGTAAATATATCTTTAACGAGCATCTCTTGATGAGTATTGCAACACTCGGGGCTTTTGCCATCGGGGAGTATAATGAGGCTATAGCGGTAATGCTTTTCTATCAGATTGGAAAGTTCTTTGAGAATAGAATAGTCGAGTACTCACAGCAGTCTATTAGCGAAATACAAAAACTCAAGCCCGACTCAGTTAACCTCGTTCAGGATGAGCAAATAGTAAAAGTTCAGCCTGAAAAGGTTAAAAAGGATGCTCTGATTGTGGTCAGACCAGGAGAGAGAATATCTTTAGACGGTGTAGTCGTTGAAGGGAACTCTACCATAGATAACTCTATGATAACCGGTGAATCAATTCCGCTGCCAATCCAAAGTGGTAGCGAAGTATCGGCCGGGGCAATTAATCTCAATGGAATGATTAAGATAAGAGTGTCCAAAATATACGCTGACTCTACTATCTCAAAAGTCATCGACCTTGTAAGGCTTGCCAAAAGCAGGAAAACAGTCACAGAACGCTTTATAACCCGCTTTGCTAATATCTATACACCGATTGTAATGCTCTTAGCTTTGCTGATAGCTGTCGTTCCCCCTTATGTGTTCTCTGCTGGAGCTTTCACCGATTGGTTCTATAGAGCTTTGATTTTCTTAGTCATATCCTGTCCCTGTGCGTTAGTGGTGTCAATCCCATTGAGCTTCTTCTCGGGGTTAGCTGTGTTGACCAGAAACGGAGTGCTTATCAAAGGGGCTCTGTTTATCGAAAACTTGGCCAAAACAAGTGTTGTAATACTCGATAAAACGGGTACGCTGACTCAAGGTAAAGTCGAGGTGTCAGCCCTCAAGCCAATGGAAGAGGTCAGTGAAGAAGAGCTTCTTAACTACGCTTTTCTCGGAGAGGTACAGTCGAACCACCCCCTTGCACAAGCTGTTCTCGCTGAACACCATAGAAGAAGTGGTGCTCACCAAAATATCAGTGACCAGCTTCTATCAAAATACTCCTACAACGAAGTGGCAGGGAAAGGGGTGGAAGCAGTAAGTGACGATGAACGCATAATAGTCGGAAGTATAGATTTCTTGAAGGGTAAAGGGATAGCTATAGCCAACGACTCGATTGAAACTAACTATAAAACACTGATCGGAGTGGGTGTTAATGACAAATTGGTCGGTTTTATTGAGTTTCAAGATAGCCTCAGAAATAGAGTCCACGATATGGTCGAAAACTTGGATCAAGTTGGAGTGAAAAGAGTCGTGATGCTAACCGGTGACGATCCAAATACAGCTCAAAAAGTAGCCGACGAGTTAGGAATAAAAGAGTATTTTGCCTCTCTACTCCCTGAAGACAAACTTAAGTATGTCGAGCAAATTAAAACTCAAGAAAAAGGGAAATTGCTTTTCATTGGCGACGGGATTAACGATGCACCCGCTATGGCACTGTCCGATACAGGTATGGCAATGGGTGGAATTGGCTCTATGGCAGCTATTGAGTCGGCTGATATTATCCTGCAGACCGACGAGATAAGTAAACTCCCTAACATTATAGGTATCGCCAAGAAAACACTCAGAAACGCTCAGCAAAACATAGCTCTCGCCTTAGGTATAAAGATCGCCTTCTTGATGTTAGGTGCTATGGGCTTTATGAGTATATGGGGTGCTGTATTTGCAGACGTGGGGGTAACTCTCCTGGCTGTATTAAACTCGCTCAGATTACTCAGATACAGAAAAATGAAGTAGCTAAAGATATAAAATAAAATGGTACATCCGTGGGGATTCGAACCCCAGACCCACTGATTAAGAGTCAGTTGCTCTACCGACTGAGCTACGGATGCACTAAACGTTGTTCAAAAAAATAGATAGAGTAATCGTGTCAATTATTAAAGTGAATTTCAGGCAGAAAATTTTGAGAGATAAAGAAACATTCGCTGTTTGTGCTTGACAAAATATGGATGTCTAATAAAAAGACTATACGTGTGCGCCTGTAGCTCAATTGGATAGAGCATCTGACTACGGATCAGAAGGTTTGGGGTTCGAATCCCTTCAGGCGTGCCACTTTTTCTTTAAGGGTGTTTTATTTGTTTGTTAACCTCTTCAAATATAGAGGAGTATACTATGAAGACTAAACGTGTTGATTTTTACTATTTTTCGAGTACAGGTAACACTATCTTGCTCGTCGAACAGATGAAAAGTATCTTTGAAAGCCGATCATTAGAAGTTCAATGCCATTGTATCCCCAATGTGAAACCAGAAGCTATCGATATTAGAAACACTACTATCGGAATAGCTTTCCCAGTCGCTTATTTCTCCAGCTACCCATTTGTCTGGCGTTTCTTAAAAAGAATGCCAATCGCCAAAGGAGTCGATGCCTTTGTTGTCAACTCTTCACGCCAACACTCAGGGACAATAAGGCGTCAGCTTTACGACCTGCTTGCTAAGAAAGGGTATAAACCTATTGGAATCGGCGAGATACCTATGCCCAGCAGCGCTAATTTTCAGCCTTATGATGAAGAGATATATGAAGATAGCGTGCAAGAGGGTGTATTAAGAGCAGAGATGTTTGCTCTAAGCCTGTTGGATAATAGCTCAGTATGGCCTTCTGAAAATATGATGTCTAAACTCACCGAACTATTTAAGTTGCGTAAACTTGCTTGGCGTTTCTTAAACAGAGACTTCAAGCTGGTCATTGACACTATGAAATGTATCCGTTGTGGTATCTGCTATAAGCTATGTCCAGCCGATAATATTGAGATGGAACATTACCCTGAATATCTTGATAAGTGCCAACATTGCTTCAGATGTGTGTCATACTGCCCAGCTGATGCCATCAAGTTTAAAGACAAAGAGAAGTTTTATCCCCATACACCTGTTCCTCACGAAAAGATACTTGAATTCAGTCTTTAAGATAGACCTAATATGGAGATGTAGCTCGGTATCTGGGAGCTGAAAAGAGAAACAGTTTGACAGCCACCTCGTTTGAAAGATATTGCACTCTAATTATAATTGCAATCAAAGGAGGAATATATGATTAAAATTTTAGCAGTAATCATCGTGACTATTCTCTCAATCACTTGTTACGCAGACGCGGATAAGGATGTGAAAATAGTGAAGTTTGAAACCAACTATGGGGATATAGAGCTTGAATTATATCCACAAGTAGCACCAAAACTTGTAGCTAACTTTATCAAGTTAAGTAATGAACAGTTCTATGATGAGACTTACTTTCATAGAGTAATCCCTGATTTTATGATACAGGGTGGTGATCCAAATACAAGAGATGGCGATAGAGCAAGTGCCGGTACAGGCGGGCCAAGCTATAGACTTGACGACGAGATCAGTGCAAAGGCGTTAGGCTTAGACAAGACACTCGTAAAAGATTCTTATATGGCCAGACAAGTACCACCAAATCATCCAGCCGCTAATATATCTTTACAAAAGCTTTTTGAAGAACAAGGATACAACTTTAAAAATGATTTACCTTCTATTCCAAACACGTATGGAGCACTCTCAATGGCAAATGCAGGGCCAAACACCAACGGTAGCCAATTCTTTATTATCACTGCTAAAGAGGGAACCCCTTGGCTTGACGGTAAACACACCGTTATCGGTAAAGTGGTAAAGGGAATGGATGTTGTGCATAAGATTGAAAACTTA
>JAJBBL010000150.1 GCA_020532365.1 Candidatus Cloacimonadota bacterium
ACGCATCCACCTTATCACTGATCTCTTTCAGTGTCAAGCCCATCTCATCAGCCATCTCTTGTTGGCTCCTCTCGTCGTGAGGAACAAACTCGTGGAGAGGTGGGTCTAACAGGCGTACTGTGACCGGTAAACCGTTCATAGCTTCAAAGATGCCTTCAAAGTCACTCCTTTGCATCGGCAATAACTTATCTAAAGCTCTTCTACGACCAGCTTCATCACCCGCCAAGATCATCTCGCGAACCGCCTTAATCCTGTCACCTTCAAAGAACATATGCTCGGTTCGACATAAGCCTATACCGATCGCTCCAAATTTACGTGCTACTTCTGCATCCTTTGGAGAGTCTGCATTCGTTCTAACGTTCATTCTGGTATACTTTTCGCAAAGATCCATCAGCGTACCAAAATCACCACTAACATCAGGTAATCTCGTCTCTAACTTGTCTTTGTAAACATCACCTGTTGAACCGTTTAAGGAGATCCAATCACCCTCTTTAAGCTCAACACCGTCTACGGACATAGTTCTTGCTTCATAATCTATATTGATTGTACCCGCTCCGGATACACAACATTTACCCATACCACGAGCTACCACTGCAGCGTGTGAGGTCATTCCGCCACGTGAGGTAAGAATACCTTTAGCGACGTTCATTCCACGTAAATCCTCTGGGGAGGTCTCTTTACGTACAAGGATCACCTCTTTGCCTGCATCTGCCCACTCTTGAGCATCGTCAGCAAAGAAGACTATCTGACCTGAAGCAGCACCTGGAGAGGCTGGTAAGCCTTTAGCAATTACGGTAGCCTTTGTCATCGCCTCTTGTGTGAAAACAGGGTGTAATAACTCGTCCAATTTATTTGGCTCTACACGGTTGATAGCAGTTTTCTCGTCGATCAAGCCTTCATTCAGCATATCAATGGCAATCTTAACCATTGAAGAACCTGTTCGCTTTCCACCTCTGGTTTGAAGTATCCAGAGCTTATCCTCTTGAATGGTAAACTCAAGATCTTGCATATCGGTGTAGTGTTTTTCTAAGTTCTCTTGGATATCAAAAAGTTCTTTGTATGCCACTGGCATCGCCTCTTCAAGAGAAATAAAAGTTTTCGCTCGCTCTTCTTCTGTGATGTTTTGTAAAACACCCCAACGCTTTGCACCCTCTAAGGTAATCTGCAGTGGAGTCCTAATACCGGCAACTACGTCTTCACCTTGAGCATTGATAAGATACTCACCGTTGAAAAGACGTTCACCTGTGGCAGAGTCTCTGGTGAAAGCAAC
Organism: Candidatus Cloacimonadota bacterium; assembly: GCA_020532365.1. Lineage (GTDB taxonomy): Bacteria > Cloacimonadota > Cloacimonadia > Cloacimonadales > JAJBBL01 > JAJBBL01. The sequence goes on from JAJBBL010000150.1 coordinate 1,271, forward strand.
ACCTGTTGCACAGTCGTCACCCATATTTCCGAAAACCATCGCCTGAACGTTAACAGCGGTACCCCAGTTTGAAGGATAACCGTGCATCTGACGATAATACACAGCTCTGTCACCATTCCAGCTATCAAACACAGCTTTGATTGACTCCCATAACTGCTCCCAAGGATCTGTTGGGAAATCACGTCCTAATCTATCTCTTACTATCTTTTTGTATCTTACTACAAGCTCTTTCAAATCTGAAGCTGAGAGGGCTAAGTCATCATCTACGCCCTTCTCTTTTTTCATCTCTTCAAGAACCTCTTCAAAAGGATCTATATCTTCTTTTCTCTCAGGTTTCATACCGAGAACAACGTCTCCAAACATTTGAATGAAACGGCGATATGAATCCCATCCAAAACGGTCATTACCTGTTTTCTTGATTATACCTTCAACTACTTCGTCATTCAAACCCAAGTTTAAGACGGTGTCCATCATACCAGGCATCGAAACTCTTGCACCTGACCTTACTGACACAAGTAAAGGGTTTGTTTTGTCGCCAAAACCCGAATTCATCACCTTTTCTATCTCTTTGACGGCTGCCTGAACATCTGGCTCGATCTGTTTTCTAACAGCTTCCCAACCAAGCTCGTAATACTCAGTACATACTTCAGTTGTAATAGTGAAACCAGGTGGCACTGGCACGCCAATAAGGTTCATTTCCGCTAAGTTAGCACCTTTTCCACCTAAAAGATTCCTCATATCAGCTTTTCCGTCAGCCTTTCCATTACCGAAGAAATATACCCTCTTTTTTTCGTTCATTAGTTATCCTCCTTGCTCCTTGTGTAAGTAATCTGTAGATATTAACTCTTTATTATGCTATGTTGCACTATTATAAAGTATTTCTAAAGATTAGACAAAGGTTTTAGCAATCCAAGATTATGTCAATCAATATTATGAGCGATCTTGATTAGCCCCGAAAAGAATACCTGAAAAATGAGGCGAGACATTGAAAATCAAAGAGATAAGTCATAATACAATAAGAGATTACATCAGACCCTCTGAACCTAACTGATGCCTTAAATAAATCTTTGATATTTATACGACACTACGTGTTGCCGGTATTCTCCTCACTAATGTCTATCATATTGATGTCACCTACATAGTTTGTTAGCTTTACCCTATCGATATTCTTGAGCTTATTAAGTATACTCTCTATCTTTTCTATAGCGGTCTCTAATCTATCAAAGATTCGGCCATACGCCTGCTCATCAAGCTTTTCTCTCAAAAGTTCTAAGTTACCTTTGAGGATGGTTAAAGGCTGATTCATTTCATGGTTGGCTGTAACCGACATGGCTAACAGAGCGTTACGCTGTTCCAGCTCAATGATTTTCGCATGAGAATTCTTTAGTTTATCTCTGGCATTCTCTGCTTGTATCAGTGACTGTATAAGCTTGTTTTGATAGTTTACTATCTCAGTTATATCTTGTGCGATACCCGCTTGCTTAATTACATTGCCATCTTGATTACAAATTGGATTGAGTCTAACCGCTACGGTCTTAACGCTATTATCTCGCAACTTTATTTTGAACTCTTTATTGAATACTTTAGTCTTCTTAAAACCCTCTAAAGCTACTCGTACAGATTCAATATCACTCTCATGTGCCTGCATTAACAAAAGGTCATCGACCGTTTTGATTTCACTGCGGTCAATATTCCAAACCTCAGTAAAGGAGGGTGAGAGATAAATAATATTCCCCTCTTTATCGTTCAGCCAGAAGACTTCTTCCATATTTTCTGCTATCTGTCTGAAGTTTTCTTCACTCTCAGCCAGCTGTTTTCTGGTCTGCTCTAAGATAGAAACCTGTATTTCAAGCTTAAGGGCCATTTCGTTAAATGCATCTGAAAACTCACCGAGAAACTCAACTTTTTGGGTGAAATCCCCCTCTGAAACTCGCTTAGTCTGCCAAGTTAAATGCTTCAAAGAGGACTGTAGATCCTTTAAAGTGCCGAATAGAAAGCCCTGTCCGACTATCTTTTCGTCTAATTTACCCCTCGATAGCGAAATAAAAGAACCTCTTAGATGATGTATTGATTTGTATAGTTCGTCAAAGCCTTGGATACTTCTTAGCTCTTTAGGGGGTTCTGCAGACGCATTTTTCTTGGACAACAAGTCCATCAAAGCTTGAACTACTTTATTATCTTCTGCCATAGAACAACCTTGCTACAAATAAATCATCACTGTGAGAAACAGGCAAATCTACAAGTCCTGTCGCCAGTACACCAGCAGTCGATCTCTTTTACAGTGAATTTAACCCCTGTAAAACACTCAAGCAAGGCGGAGATTAACCCTTCATCATAGGTACATATTTCGTGTTCTAAATCTGGTAAGCCTGAACAATCAAGGTCTTCAGAGACTGTAACGATCAACTCACCTTTTTCGATATCGGCTTTTTCAATTCTGAGTATTCCTATTCCGAACTCAATTAGGAGCTCTTGAAGCTGTCTGATATAAGCATTCAACTCCTTTTCAGGTTTCATTACGTTTTTATAAAACTCTTTCCCGGCCAAAAAGCCCGCATCAAAAAAGATCTTATCTGTCTCTTCTGGTCCAAAGTGTTGTTCAATAACGTCACGTAGGGTAAACTGCATTAGGCGATAAACTTCCAAGCGAGTTTTATTACCTAAGTTTGGTCGCCCCTCTTTCAAGTCTCCGATTAGGTCCCACGAAAACTTATACTTTCTAACCAAATCCATTTAACCTCCAACTCTAAGTGTCAACTAACCTCATAGTTTAGATTTACTGGCTCATAAGAGAGCTCTGTTAATTATTTTATATAGTGGATAATAAGTCAAGAAAACATTTCGTAATTGAGCGGTAAACCTGCTCCTAAGCGTTAATTTTACTGCCACCTTATGTTATTCACTCACTTTTTTTCAGCATTCCATTCTTTTTATGGTACAATGCGACGATATTACTTGACCTTACTCGAAGAGTCTATTTCTTGACTGAAGAGTAGTTTTAGATATTGGCTGATCTGATGTTTTTTGTCATCCGACATAAATCGAGGTTAGCTGAGAAGGTGGTGTTATGGACAAGATTTTATCGACTGAAGATATTATTCAATTATTGTTGAGCTACAGCGCTGAACAGCTCAAAGACCTAATTATCGGTATTCAGCCTATTGATATTTTAGAGGCTGTTATGGAGTATGATGGAGAGAGGAGTGTACTGATTAACAAACTCTCTCTTGGACTTGTTGTTAAGCTGATTGATGAAGCTGGTGTTGATGACAAGTTTATCCTCTATGAATTGCTCTCAGAGTCCAAACAAAAGCAAATCTTGAGGGATATGGCCTCTGATGAGTTGGTTGACTTCTTAGAGTCGCTCAAACCACAATTAGCCAAGGAAATCATCAGTAAGCTCGATAAGGCAGACGCCCTTGAAGTTGAAAAGCTAATGGGGTATGGACCGGAGAGTGCCGGTGGTATTATGGCGACAGAGTTTATAGTTGTCAAAGAGGATATGACAGTCTGGGATGTATTACACCTACTTCAAAAAGAGGGAAAGATGGCAGAGACTGTCAATTCGCTCTATGTGCTAAATGAGAAGGGAAAACTAAAGGGTGTGGTATCCCTCAATGACATTGTGATAAGCAATTTCAATACCCGTATTTCCGAGATAATGAATGAAAAGGTAATTAGTGCTCGCACCGACCTTGACCAGGAAGAGGTTGCCCATATTTTCCAAAGATACGGCTTTACTATTGTTCCGGTTGTTGACCATAGCTACAGGCTTCAAGGTATTATCACAAACGATGACATTATGGATGTTCTTAGAGAGGAAAGCACTGAAGACTTCGAGAAAATGGCGGCTCTGAGCCATAGTGAGTCTGAGTATCTTGATACAAGTGTCGTCGAGTTGGCTAAGAAGCGGTTTTGGTGGCTTCTTATTTTGATGATATCGGCCACCTTTACGGGGTTAATTATTAAAGGCTTTGAAGATGCTTTGTCAGCCGTAGTGATGCTGACTGTTTTCATCCCTATGCTGATGGACACAGGTGGTAATGCAGGTACCCAATCCTCAACTCTTATCATTAGAGGTATCGCTTTAGGCGAGCTGAGTAACAAGGATTTTTTCACTATTTTGACCAAAGAGTTCTGGGTAAGTATGCTTGTTGGGTCCGCATTAGCCATAGTAAACTTTTTCAGGATACTTATTTTTGATAGAGTATCTGTAGCGATGGCTTTAACCGTCTCTATCTCTCTACTCTTAACCGTAGTTATTGCCAAAACCGTTGGTTGCGTACTCCCTCTGGTAGCCAAAACTATGAAGGTCGACCCTGCTATTATGGCGGCTCCAATCATAACTACTATTGTTGACGCACTCTCTCTCTGGGCTTATTTCACTTTAGCAACTACCATACTTGGAATCTAACTTAGAATATTTTACAGACTATGTTCCGTGCAAAAAAAGCGTTCGGTCAGAATTTCCTGCTCGATCATAATATAGCCGATAAAATTGTTAACTCAGCTGAGCTAAGTAAAGGTGACTTTGTTTGGGAGATCGGTAGTGGCAAAGGGATTCTTACTGAAAGAATAATTAAGACTGGGGCTGAGCTTACCTGTTTCGAAATTGACCGAGAGCTATGTCAATATCTGAAAAACACCTTTGGAGAGGAAATTAAACTTATCGAAGGTGATGTATTGGAGTCCGACTGGAGCGCTCTTTACAGAGTTTATAACACCAGCCGTAAAATCACCTTGATAGCAAACATTCCTTATAACATCACTTCACCGATTTTGTACAAACTGGCTGAGCATCACGACATTTTTGACCGTATCATCTTGATGATTCAGAAGGAGGTTGAAGAAAAATTAAGCTCAAAACCGGGTGCTAAAAACTATGGATTTCTGACGTTAAAAACCAGATTTTACTTCGATCTATTAAAGCTAATGAAAGTACCCGCCCATCTATTCTCACCACGTCCAAAGGTTGACTCAGTAGTCATCAGTTTAGAGCCAAGAAAGGATTTTATCAAGCTTGAGAACGAGAAGTTATACTGGCAGATAATCACAGCAACCTTTCAGACCAGGCGAAAGACGTTAAGAAACAGTCTCTCTCTCATAGCCAACAGGGAGGAGATTACCGCTTTAGACCGTATGATTTCTGCTAACAGTTCACTAAACTTTAGTCTTAACTCAAGGGGTGAAACACTCGATGAAGAAGACTTTATTACTCTGTATAATCTTATTAGCGGGCTTCGCAATAGCTAATCTCTTCTCTTTAGAGTTAGAGAGTGAATACCAGAGCTATTTCGATAACGTCTCCTTTTTAAATAACTACTTCTATCTCGGAGACCTCCCCGCTTCTTTCAAGCTGCAACATAGTGGCGAAGTACAGCAATACCGCAACAAACGCTTTCATCGCTACAGTAGAAACGCAAACCTTGTGTGGAGACTATCCAACGAAAGCCTGTTTTTAC
>JAJBBL010000134.1 GCA_020532365.1 Candidatus Cloacimonadota bacterium
AAAAAGTGGTTCGCTTTCAGAGGTAGACTCTACCTATCCTCTTACGAATCATCAAGTAAACAATCAATTAATAGATATACACTCGGCTTTACCTTACCTTTTCTGGACCTTGATTTGATCGACTCATCACCAGATTATGGTACTTTCCTTTTAAGTAACCGTAACATCAGAGGTGTGTCGGGTCGACTCCATTTCGGTTCGCTCAGTATCCTTGCTACCAAAGGTGAAAGCGTAAGAAGTGTTGATGGAATCACAGCAGACGATGGAAGCGTAACGAGTGGCGGTACATTCAAAAGGAATACCTTAGGTGGAAAAATCGAACTTGGCACTCTTGACGGTCTACAATTAGGTTTCGGGTTTGCAAAGAATAAGGACGATATAGAATCACTCGAAGAGAGTTTCTATAAAAGGGATGACGGAACTGTTATAGCCACACCTAAAGACAACATAGTGTTGGGAGCTACTGCTCGATTAGGGCTTGATAATCAACGCTTAGTACTTGGAGCTGAAGCAGCGGTAAGCATATACAATAGTAATATTATTGATGGTCCTCTATCAAAAGAGGAGTTAGAAGACTATATTGAGGATGAACTTCCACTTGACCCTGATGCGCTCAAAGATATCATCATTATCAATACAAACATAGAGCCTTTGATCCCGAATGTTGCAAACGTAGCATATCAAGTCTATATGAGATGGTTCCTACTTGGCAACTACCTCTCCGCATCTTATTCGGAAATAGGGGCGAGCTTCAATTCACTTTCGGCAAGCTTCCTGCAAAATGACTCAAAAGTTATTACCCTGTCGGATAACATCAGCCTGTTTAACAACCAGTTTGTACTCGACGGCGGAGTTAACATAATCTCCGATAACCTCTCGGAACAGAAAGAGACTACTAATACAAACACTAACTGGTATGCTCAGGCGCTTATCAGGCCACGTGGCTTACCCTATCTTAAAGTAGGGTATAACCTTAACAAATCGGAAGATGATTTAGAGGTTAAAGAAATCGAGCAGCAGATGGACGCAATGAACTTTGGAGTTGGATACAACATTTATCAATTACCGTTCACTACCACCTCTATCGATCTCTCCACCTACTTTGCTAACGATAAAGACCTTACCGATAATAGCTCTTTTGATTTCAAGCGTAACAACTATCAGGTTGTGATCCAAAACAAACTCAAAGAGATCCCTCTTTCAACCCGCTTGACCCTTGGAAATACTGTGAGAACTAATAACTTCGATGAAGAGAAAAACACCTATTTTCAATGGGGACTCAAAAACGAATATGCTCTCTGGAACGGTATGCTTAAGCCATATTTAGACCTGAGATTCAATACCTATGAAGAGGATAAATATTCAACTTACGAGTTAGGAACACAATATCAACCGTTTGTCAGAACTACTATCAATACAAGCGTTGAATTTTCAAACAACAATTTTGATCAGGATGATCGTGAAAACTATTCAACCTTCAATTGGAGACTGAGCATCGCTCAGAGATTCTAACCTATAAAGTTGTTAATCAGAGGTGGACAACCACCTCTGATTTCATATCTAATACTATGCGATCACTAATTAAGAAAGGACACTCTGTATGAAAAAAAACCTTTATTACTTTTTTATCCCCCTCACCCTCTTTATTGTTGCTCTAATCTTTTTCTATACCCACTTTTGGGACTTCTTGGAACATAAAATGTACGATACCCTCTTTATGATTAGAGGGCCAAAATCGATCAGTAACGAAATCGTAATAGTTACTATTGACGATGATACTTTCAGCTCTCTCGATATGAGATGGCCCTTCCCAAGGGAAATTTATGCCAAAATGATCAAAAATTTGTACCGAGCTGGTGCACGGCAGGTAGTATTCGATATTGAGTTTACCGAATCCTCCTACCTCGAAGACGATCAGGCTCTTGTTAACGCCGCAAAAGAGTTCGGTAACGTTGTTTTTGCCGGTAAACTTATTCGAGAAAGTAGAACGAACGCCGATTTAGTGCAGCTTATCAAACCTATACCACTCATCAGAGAAGCAGGTTTTGACTGGGGCTTCGTTAACATTAACCCCGATAAGGATGGGTTCATTCGAAAATACTCTCTCTCCGAAGACTATGGTAAAGAAAAGTACCACCCTATAGGAATTATTTCACTCGCTAACCTGCAAAACTACCTGATAGAACAAGAGCAAAAGATCCGTATAGAAAAAGACTATATTCACCTGCCGCAAAATCGCAGGATACCCCGGTACCTTAAAAATCATAGCTTCATTCAGTATTATGGAGAACCACAAACTTTTAAATATTATTCACTCTCCAGCGTAATCGACGATAGTGACTTTATACTACCCGGAATCGAAACCGAAGATTTTCAGATAAATGAGTTTTATGACCTCTTGGATAACGAGGTGTTTAAAGATAAGATCGTTTTGGTCGGAGCATCCGTTGCTGAATTACACGACACGTTCAATACCCCCTTTTCAACCAAAAGCTTGATGCCAGGGGTGGAAATTCACGCCAATTTTATGGAGATGGTCTTGCAGAATGACTTCCTGAAACCGATCTCTATCCCCCTAATGCTAACGATTATACTCCTCCTCGCCTTTATCTGCTACTGGCTGTTTTCCAACCTAAAACCGGTGTTTTCACTCATTTTGGCCATACTACTTGTGATCTCGCATCTCGCCCTGAGCTACTTCCTGTTTGCACACAAAAATATTGTGATCACAGTCTTACAAATACCGTTTATCCTGATCCTAAGCTACCTAACGGGACTTATCTACCATTACATAAAAGCTAACCGCGAGAAAAAGCAGATCAAGAAAACATTTATGCACTATATGGCGCCTGACTTGGTTCACGAAGTACTGAAAAATCCGAAAATGCTTAAGTTTGGAGGCACCCAACAAGAGGTTACCGTACTCTTCTCCGACATCCGAGGCTTCACCACTTATTCCGAAAAACATACACCGCAAGAGACCGTAGCCATCTTAAAAGAATACCTCACCGCTATGGTCGACGTTATTATAGAAAATAGGGGTATTCTCGATAAATTCGTCGGTGACGAGATTATGGCTCTATTCGGTACCCCAGTGAAACTGGACAACTCAGCTCTTTCAGCGTGTAAAACTGCGCTCGATATGCGACACGCTCTTACTAATCTACAGATCAAATGGCAAGAAGAGGGGAGAGATGTCTTTGAAATTGGTATCGGCATAAACACAGGTCCTGCAGTTGTCGGAAACTTAGGTTCCGAACAGATCTTTGATTACACTGCCATAGGGGACACTATCAACTTGGGCGCTCGATTAGAGGCTATCAACAAAGATTATGACACTAAACATAAGATCATTATTAGCGAGTTTACCCTGGCAAAAGTTGAAGGGCTTGTGGAGACCAAATTTCTTGATGAAGTTAAAGTAAAAGGGAAAAACGAGGCGGTAAAAATCTACGAGCTTATAGATATTATACGTCCTGAAACAATGTCTTAAAACACCCATTATATTCTTTTCAATTAAAAAGGGCACCTCCGGCCAATTAATGCTTGACAAGTTAATATCAAGGTCAATAAATTGGGCGCAATAAGAAAGAAGATTAAAGAGAGGTGCTTATGAAGACTTGATAGCTCTTTGAAAACGGGTTTTATATGAGTCATATTAGTGTATTTAAGATGTGTAATTTCAAAACAAAAAACGGCTCTTCTGCCAACTAACGGAGAAGAAGCGCGCAAGCATTAAACCACAAAAAAATATTTTAGTTTTAATTGGAGGTATATTATGAAACATGGATACTTCAAGTACCTGTTGTTAAGTTTGATCCTGTTAACGTCAACTTTAGCTCTACACGCTGGACTAATCTTTTATGAAGATTTTGACGCTTCTACTGAGCTGCCAGCAGGATGGACTACAGCACAGACAGAATCAGCCTACTCCGCGGATATAGTGTGGAGAATTGACGATTATGCTTCTTGGTATGGTGGAAACTTTAGTAATAATTGTGCAGCGTACGACGAGCCATATAATTACTATTATTCTGACCCTAACCTTAAAGCACATTTAACCACACCAGCTATCGATTGTACCGGACATTCCAATGTTACCCTTGTTTGGGATAACTATGCGGATGTATACGCTTATTTGGGTGTCGGAGCTGATGTATTAATTAGTAACGATGGAGAGAATTGGCATCGTATTAAGCGATATCAAGACTACCATACCGCTGAACAAGAGATAATTGATATTAGCGAATATGCGGCAAACAAAAGTACTGTTTACGTTCGTTGGAGCTGGGACGCTTATCTCTACTACTGGGCAATTGACAACGTTCAACTGCTCTCTTTTTCAGACGAACCGCTCCCAGTCGTGTTAAACAAACCGGACGACGGAGCAATCAACTTACCTTTAGAGACTAATTTGACTTGGACCCCATCTAATCTCGGTAATCAACCTACTGGATACAAGGTTTACCTGGATACAGTTAACCCGCCTGAAGCAATGGTATATGATGGAACTGACAAAACTTGTTCTCCCACTCTGGCATACGACACAGAATATTTCTGGAGAGTAATCCCTTATAACGAGCACGGCTCTACAGCTACTGAGGATTGTGTTGTAAGGAGTTTTAGGACTTATCCAGCAGAACCACTTCCTGCTCTTTTAGTAGGACCTGCAAACAATGAAGTAGATGTACATCCTTACAAAACCTTAATATGGGAAGCACAGAAAGAAGGGTTCAAACCTGTAGGTTATAAAGTATATATGGATACTAATAACCCACCAGAAACACTGGTGTATGAAGGTTCTAACACCTCTTTCGATCCAGAGTTTGACTTTAATACTCAATACTACTGGCGAGTAATCCCCTATTCAGCAGACGCAGAGACTAAAACCGAAGACTGTGACATCTGGTCGTTCAAAACAACCGACTTATATTCTGCACCATACTCACAGCCATTTAACGGTTTCAGACCTGCAGGATGGAAAACAGAAGAGTTAACCGGTAGATATCCAACTAACTTGTTTGTTTTCAACAACCCCGGCGGAAGAGAGCCAGACGGAAACTTTGATGAAGATTTTGCAACTTATGATCGAAAAAATACAGGTGGAGTTTCTTCCGCCAAACCGGCTTTGATCACACCACCAATCGACTGTAGAGAAGCTTCTAACGTAACTATTGGATATGATCAATTCCACATGAATGATTTCTATACAGCTACTTATGAAGTTCACGTTAGTACTGACGGTATTAACTGGACTCTCTTAAGAAAAGCCACAACTCCAACGAATGTTGCAGAAAGATATCATTTCAATATTTCTGACATTGCAGTTGGCCAAAAAACAGTTTATGTTCGTTGGCATGCGTATTCGTCAGTCCACTACTATGCAATTGATAACGTTGACTTTATAGTCTATGAAGGTGTTCCACACGCAGCTACATTAGCTACTCCAGCTGACGGTACAGATGATCTTCCACTTAGCACGAAACTTACTTGGGTAGCACCTGTATTAGGTCCTGAAGTCGATGGCTATAAAGTGTATATAGACACTATGGATCCGCCTGAAGCTTTCTTTGACGTTGGTAACGTTCTGGAGTATTCACCAACTCTTGCTTACGATACAAAATATTACTGGCAAGTAGTACCTTATAACAGCAGTGGAGATACCGACAGAGAAGACTGCGAAACCTGGACTTTAAAAACTTATGCAGCTGAGCCGTTACCCGTTGTAGTAGTGAGTCCAAAAAACAATGCTGAACACATAACCGTTGGTTCAACTATTGAATGGACTGCTAATGCAAAAGGTATCAGACCTACCGGTTATAAAATCCGTCTCGATACAGTAACACCACCAGGCAATGAGGTCGACTTAGGCGATCTGACCACATACACTCCTGGATTTGCTTCTAATACAACCTATTATTGGAGAGTAATCCCTTATAGTGCAGACGGAGAGGCAGATTTAGAACACACAACTATATATAATTTCACCACCAGTCAGCCAAACCCTTACGCTGCCAATGTTGAGGCTCCGCGTAACGGTGCCACATATGTGCCCGTTTCTCAAAAGCTTCAATGGTCACACTCAGCTATCGGAGAGCAGGCTACTGGTTATAAAGTATACCTGGATACAACAAATCCACCTACCACTGAAGTTTATAACGGAAGTGATACAGTGTACGCTGCCGATCTCGATTTCGATACTGAATACTTCTGGCAAGTGGTACCTTACAATGGAGCAGGAGACGCTACAGATTGTCTAGTCTGGAGCTTCACTACATCTCCCGTGTTCAACTTACCGTTCACTGAAAACTTCAATGCTTCTACATCTACCCCTGTAGGGTGGACTAATGAACAGTTAGCAGCTGACAAAGCGTCCTCTTATGTTTGGAGATTCGATAATCCATACGGACAATATATGTATGGAGACATTTCGGGTAACTTCCCAATCTTTGATAACGAGTATTTTCAGTATGAATATGGCCTCCAAACTGCTATAACAACACCTGCTATCGACTGTTCGGAAGAGACTAAAGTTAATCTGTCTTACGATTACTTCAGCTATGTTTACTCGGGTAATGTAGACGTTTTAGTGAGTACAGACAGAGAAAACTGGACTCGCGTAAGACGTTACAATGATTGGGAATACGGGAATGAAAACTTAGATATTTCTGAGCATGCAGCTGGAAATAAAACCGTTTACGTTCGC
>JAJBBL010000097.1 GCA_020532365.1 Candidatus Cloacimonadota bacterium
ACCGTTTGAGCGTTTTCGTTTTACAGCTGGTGTAAGGTGGTCATTTTAAGTCTTATCAATATTCAGGGCAAATTTCTCGTTACAAGACAATTATGTTGACAATTATCGGTAGCAAGATATCCAACCATAATGGCTCCGTTGGGGCTAAAATTGAGAAAGGTTAATGAAATATGATTCTTAGTAATATAAAAAGTCCGAAAGACATTAGAAAGCTAACCATTAGCGCTTTAAATGAGCTCTCTGAAGAGGTTAGGGAAAGAATAATAGAGGTAACTTCTAAAACTGGTGGGCATATAGCGCCAAGCTTAGGGGCTACTGACATTGCTATTGCTCTACTTAAAGTGTTTGATCCCTTAGAAAACCGTATTGTTTGGGACGTAGGACACCAATCCTATGCCTATAAAATACTGACAGGCCGTAATGAACAGTTTGATACTTTAAGGCAGTTTGATGGGATTAGCGGCTTTAACAACATATTTGAAAGTAAATACGACGCTTTTGGTGTAGGGCACAGCAGCACCTCCATTTCAGCTGCTTTAGGGATTAAAATAGCAGATGATCTACAAGGCAAAGATCAGAGGACTATTGCCGTTATTGGTGACGGTGCTCTGACCGGTGGTATGGCCTTTGAAGGCTTAAATCACACGGGACATCTTCAAAAGGAGCTGATCGTAATCCTGAATGACAACACAATGTCTATTTCAAAGAATGTTGGTGCTTTACAGGACTATTTAACAAATATGATGGTCAGTAAGTCATACAACTCTTTGAAGCGCCAGGTGTGGGAACATTCTGAGAAACACCTCCCGAGTAAAGTAAGGAAGACTTTTATCTACGGTGCCAGAAAGTTAGAGGAGAGTTTAATCAACATTCTCGTGCCAAATATTATCTTTGAAGATTTAGGCTTTAAGTATGTAGGTCCGATAGACGGTCATGATTTACCAAGAATGATCAAAATACTTAACAATGTTAAATATAATATGGTCGGCCCTGTTTTAATCCATATGGTAACTCAGAAAGGGAAGGGGTATTGCTTTGCTGAGGGTGATTCGACAAGATTTCACGGTATTAGCCCTTTCAATGAAAAAACAGGTGAGAATGAGAAAAGCCCTACTCAAAGCTATTCAGAAGTGTTTGGCACACACCTTTGCAAATTAGCCCGTAAGCAAAACAATATAACAGCTATAACTGCCGCTATGAGTGACGGGACAGGCCTTACACAGTTTGAAAAAGAGTTTCCAGATAGATTTTTTGATGTCGGTATCGCTGAGCAACACGCAGCCACTATGGCAGGCGGTCTTGCAATTAGGGGGATGAAGCCGTTTGTAGCAATCTATTCTACCTTTATGCAAAGAGGGATTGACCAGATTATCCACGACATAGCTTTGCAAAAGTTACCAGTAGTCTTTTGTTTAGACCGTGCCGGTTTGGTAGGTGAAGATGGGGCGACTCATCACGGTGCATTTGACTTATCATTTTTGAACTTTATACCCAATTTAGTGGTATTAGCACCGACCTCATTGGAAGGTTTAGAGGCAATGATGGACTTTGCAGCAGAGTATAAGGATGGTCCTGTAGTCATAAGGTATCCTCGTGGTGCAGCAGATAAGCATAACCGACCGTTAGTGCCTTTAGAGCTTGGAAAATTTGAGGTTGTAAAAGAGGGTGGACGTATTGCTTTGCTTGGAATAGGGAGCGGATTCAAGATAGTCAACTCCATATCTGAGGTTCTAAAAGAGCGTGGTATAGAGGTGACGCTTGTCAATCCAAGGTTCCTTAAACCGCTCGACACTAATTACTTAGAAAGCCTTAAGGGGAAAGTTGAGGCGGTGGTAACCATAGAGGAGAACGCTCTAATCGGTGGTTTCGGAAGTAGAGTGGCACAATACTACGCAGCCGATAAGCTGCCAGTCTATTCATATGGTCTACCCGACGAGTTTATCCCTCACGGAGCTACCGATAAACTTAAAGAGATTATCTCTTTTACACCAGAGAAAATACTTGAAGACTTAGAGAAAAAGCTCCCCTTTTTAACCGAAAATAAGAAAGATTGATGACAACCTCTTCAGACCTTCTAAAAGAGAGTTTCGGCGATGAAACTATAGTAGCACTTTCAACCCCAATGGGTAAAAGTGCGCTCGCCGTTATCAGGCTTAGCGGCTCTGACGCTTTCAAAACGGTTGCTACTTATTTCTTTAAAAGACGTAGTGATGGAGAGTTATACCAAACCAATATCGAAAATGCCAATAGACATTTTGGCCTCATCATAGATGACAAACGGGTAATAGATGAAGTAGTTATCTCTCTTTATAAAGCCCCGCACAGTTATACGGGAGAGGACGTTGTCGAGCTGACTTGTCACTGTAACCCTTTTATTATCAAAGAGATATTAAATCTACTATTGAGAAACACCCGCTTAGCAAAGCCTGGTGAGTTTACCCAGCGTGCTTTCTTTAATAATAAAATGGATTTAACTAAGGCGGAAGCGGTTGGCGATTTGTTAAACGCTACTACTTTGAGGTCTCACAAAGCTGCGATAAGTCAGTTAGAGGGTAGTCTTTACAATAAAATAAGTTCGTTATTATCGGAGCTTACGCGGTATAGGGCAGAGCTTGAATTAGAGATCGATTTTGTGGAGCAAGACTTACCAGAATTAGATCTAAATGAGCTAAAAGCAGGGTTGAAAAGGCTTTACCATAATCTTACAGAGTTGTTGACAACGGGACAAGAGGGCTTAGTTTTACGCGAAGGGTTGGCAGTAGTTCTTGTTGGCGAGCCTAACGTTGGCAAATCGAGCCTGTTTAATGTGTTGTTAGAAACTAACCGAGCAATAGTGCACCAAACGCCCGGCACTACGCGTGACTACCTTGAAGAGTCGCTCTCAATAGATGGCTATCTGATAAAGCTTTACGACACTGCCGGCTTACGTGAAGCTCAGGATGAAGTGGAGCTTGATGGCATAGCAAGGACTGAGCTTTTACTAAATAATGCACACAGAATAATCTACGTTGAAGACGGTAGAGAGCTTGTTGATAACTACAAAGACATAGTTTTCGAAGAGCATAGTTCAAAGCTGATAAAAGTCCTCAATAAGTCTGACATATTGGACAAGGAGACGTTAGAAAGCTACCGTAAACAGGGCTATCTGATATGCTCAGCTGTGACAGGTGAAGGGGTCGAAGCACTTAAACAGAAGGTTGTAGAGTTCTTTCATATTGATCCAGAAACGCTTGACTCAGGGGTGCTTACTAATGTACGTCATATAAACGCTGTTCAGCGCTCCAAAGATAAGTTGGAAACGGCATTACAGAGTATAGCGATGGGGTTAGGTTATGAGTTTATCGCTTTTGATCTCAAGGAGTCGAGTGAGGCTTTAGAAGAGGTGGTGGGGCGCATAACGAGCGATGATATATTGAATCAAATATTTGAAGATTTTTGTATAGGTAAGTAATTGGAGGAGATAATGATGGAAAGAATTTTAACCCCTAATGAAGTAAGTTCAGAACTGGAGTTTGATCGTGCTTTAAGGCCAAAAAGCCTCGATGATTTCGTAGGGCAAGAACAACTCAAAGAGATATTAGATATCTCCATCCGGGCTACAAAAAAAAGGGGTGAGCCGTTAGACCATATTCTCTTTTATGGACCTCCAGGACTTGGTAAAACTACCTTGGCAAATATTATTGCCAATGAGTTAGATGCCGAGATTAAGATCTCATCCGGGCCGGTATTAGAAAAGCCGTCCGACTTATCTGGTGTGCTGACTAATCTTCAGCGAAACGATGTCCTGTTTGTCGATGAGATTCACCGTCTTAATCACATCGTGGAAGAGTATATTTATCCCGCCATAGAGGATTTTAAAATTGAAATCATTATCGATAGCGGACCTAATGCTCGCTCTTTTAGAATTGATTTAGAGCCTTTTACACTCATCGGCGCTACAACCAGAGCTGGGCTTTTGACAGCTCCGTTAAGAGCACGTTTTGGAATAGTTTTACGCCTTGACTACTACGATCAGAAGAGTATTGAGAAAATTATCAACCGCTCCGCAAACTTGATGAATATACCTATTGAGGATCAAGGGACTATTGAAATCGCCAAAAGAAGTAGGGGAACACCACGTGTTGCCAATAGACTCCTCAGACGTGTCCGTGACTATGCTCAGATAAAAGGGGATGGAATTATCACCGAGGAAATAGCTCATAAAGCGTTGAAAATGCTGAATGTAGACCACGAAGGGTTAGACGATATGGACAAACGGATCCTCCTTACAATTATAAATAATTACCAAGGGGGACCTGTCGGAATAAAAACTATCTCAGTTGCAGTGGGGGAGGACCCAGGGACAATAGAAGAGATTTATGAGCCCTATTTGATTCAGCAAGGGTTTTTAGAAAGGACTATGCAGGGGAGAAAGGCTTCCTTGAAAGCATACAAACATTTTGGCTTGAAAATGGTTAATAAAGAGGCTCAACAAGACCTTTTTGTCGACCCGTAAAAGCTGATTTGAGAACGCTAAGTCAATAAAATAGTAAATAAATGAAGTTTTATTTTGGACTTGGCGACTATAGAGTTATATTGTTAGTTATAGATTAATCTTGGAGGAAAGGATGTCAGTAATTGAATTAAATAGTGAAAACTTCGATAAGGAAATTGGTTCAGGGGTAACTGCAGTAGATTTCTGGGCACCCTGGTGTGGCCCTTGTAAAATTTTAGGCCCTGTATTAAATGAAATTGCTGTAGAGCTTGAAGGAAAAGCGAAAATTGCGAAATTAAACGTAGATGATAGCCAAGAAATTGCGCTTAGATACAGAGTTATGAGTATTCCTACTGTTATTGTCTTTAAAGATGGTAAGCCAATTAGCTCAACTATCGGTGTTGTACCAAAGAAAGCTCTTAAAGATAAAATAGAAGCTGCACTGTAAAAATATAGCTCGAATATTTTAAGGGGATGTGTATGATTACACGTCCCCTTTTTTTGTGCTCAAAATACAAATATTTGTGATATTTGACTTATCTACTCAATGTTTCAGTATGTTTTAGCGAGAAACCACGTAACTTACCATTATATAAGTAAATAGGATATAGGATCCAAGGGGGACTTAAGGAGGATACTCGTAGGCGGCCCTAAGCCGCCTACGAGTATCCTCCTTACATTACCCTTAGATGAGGGTTAGAAATTGGTGGATTTATATCTCGATTTGTTCCCAACCTTCGGCATTTATTTTGGAGAAATGAGTGAATCCGAGGTTGAGTAATTTATGTAGTGTTTTTTTGTAAGAGTAGTCTAAGCTTTCCACAGAATGGGCATCAGAGCCAATAGTTAATAATTTGCCACCCATATCTTTGTATAGCTTGAGATGTTTAGTGGTGGGTATGAGGTCGGCAAGAGGTTTTGTTAACCCTGAATAGTTTACCTCTAAGGCGATTTCTTTTTTGATAATCAGACTGAATATTTCTTTTACAATGTGTAAGACAAAGCTATCATCGGGCTCTTTAGTTAGGTAGCGATTCTGGACACCTAAGTGTCCAAGGATATCAAAGTCGCCATATTTTACTAACTGTAGGTTACTCTCATAGTAGTCTTTAATGTCTTCAGCTACCAAAGGGAAAGTTAAAGGAATGGAGATGTTTTTGCCGTTAGAGAGAGTGTGTATCGAGCCAATTTTGAGGTCAGGGGGGCTATTTTTCATTATAGCGTCGGCGAGCTTGTGGCAAAGATGGTATTCGCCAAGTTCAACTCCTTTTAAGATGCTGATCTCTGGGTATCGCCGTCTCATCTCTTCAATTGCTAAAGAGTATTTACGGTAAGAGGGGACGCCATAAATCTCTATCTCTTCAGGGATTAAATCAAAGTGCTCGGTAAAGGCGATTTCTTGGTAACCGGTTGCAATGGCTTTTTCAATCATTTCGTCCATACTGGCAGTGCTGTCAGCGCTAAACTTACTGTGCATGTGATAATCAATTTTCAATTTCTTCAACCTCAGGGTGCAAATATTTAAATAGCGGTCTGAAATCGGCTTTGCGTAGAAGATCAGCAATAACTTCCGGGTTATTCTCAAAGAGACGGCGGTAATAGCCATCAAGGATAAATTGTTGGCTGGGCTTGCTTTCTAAATAATAATCATTTAGCACACGATAGGCGAAAAGTGGCATATCTAAGTCTATAAGGAGTTCGATCAAGTTTTTTGCTATATCAAATCGTTTATGTGACTCCGGGTATTCTAAATATAGGTTTAGCAGTATCTTAAGAGCTGTTTCATAATTACTCAACGAGTAGTTCGCGAGATAAGAGAGGAAGAGGGCGTTTTCTGTTGCCTGTATATTATCGCTATTATTTTGGATGTAGTCGAGATAAAAGAGGGCTTTTTGATTCTCACGTAAATACATAAGGTTAACAGCTATACGTGAGAAAAGGTCGATTAGCTCTGTGTCCGAAGCTGTCTCTGCGAGCTTAAAGTAGAGCTCATTGGCATCGGCATATTGGTAAGAGTTTTCGAATACACGGGCTAAAATTGAAATCAGGCTGTTGTGTAGGCTTTCATTAGGGTTATATTCGAGCTCTCTATTTATGAAATCATAGCTTTTTCTGACATCTATTTTAAGTAAAATCGACTCAGCCAAGCTGAGCGTAAGTGATTGCAATTTAGTGTCTTTGGAGCTATTTAAAAGTAGCCTAATTGTTTGAAGA
>JAJBBL010000050.1 GCA_020532365.1 Candidatus Cloacimonadota bacterium
GACATTAACGTTTACCACCTCAGCTTCAACCTTGAATTGAGCAAGTTTATCTATAAGAATCTTGCTCGTACTATTTATCATCGCTTCCATCTCAGACCTATCTCTGAACATAACCTTAGCAGAACTTGTTAAAAAGTCCTCTATCCGCGGTTTTTGATATACGTCGCTATCGCTTGGCTCAGCTACTACTTTCTTTCTCCTCTCAACAGGCTTATGTCTGATAGGTTCTTCTTCATCTTCAGGCTCAAATTCGTCTTTGAAAGAGGACTCTTCAGCAACTGTCTCCTCTTTATAGTCTAAATGGTCTACAATCTGAGGCTTAACCGTTTTTTTCGATTTCTCAGCCTTAGCCTCTTTAACCTCCACTTCCCTTTTCTCTTTTCTGCTTGATTGCAACCCTTGAATCGAGCTCAATAAAGCAAACCAAGCACGCTTAATCAACATAAGTATAGAGTTACCAAACAGAGCCATCTTCTCTGCACCAAAAAGTACAAAGAAAAAACTGATCGTTAAAGCTCCACTAACTAACGCCGTACCCGTATGATTAAACACCCTCACCAACAGTCGATAGAATGTCTGAACTATCAGTCCACTCAACCAGTCAGTACTTGGGAAAAGACTGATAATAGTTATGTTTGCAAAGAACCCAATCAGCACAATGGATAACGATCGGGCTAACAACCCTTTCATCGAGGAGATAAACAGCTTAGCTATCCCTGCAAATAAAAGTGAAGTTATGATGAAATAAGTCCAAATACGCCCTGTAAGACTGATTAGCCAGTAGGCAAAAATAGCGCCAAACGGTCCTATCGGATTATCTACGTGTGGAAAATCAAGGGTAAAAAACTTAATAAATGGTGAGCTCATAGATGTCAACGCGTGCATATCAAAAGTAATAGTACCTGTACTCACCAATGTTGACACAAACAGAAGAATCGCTAACAAAACAAGAAAAATACCGGTAATTATCGAACTTATCTTACGTTCTTTTCCGCTCTCTTTCTTCTTCATCGCTACCCCCTCTTAAACACTAAATCTTATCGACAATATATCCCCATCGTTTACCAGATAGTTTTTGCCTTCTAAACGAAACTTTCCTTTCTCTCGTAATACTTTTTCCGAGCCGTACTCCATAATATCGTCATAACTAAAGCATTCAGCACGAATGAACCCTCTCTGCAAGTCCGAGTGTATCACACCTGCAGCGTTCTGAGCGTTCGTGCCTGCTGTTATCGCCCACGCTCTGACCTCACCTTTACCAACCGTAAAGAAGTTAACATACCCTAAAAGTCTGTAAGCCAAGCTGATAACCCTATCCCTTGCTGAGCTTACAATACCCATATCTTCCATAAAGAGCTGCTTATCCTCTTCGTCTAAACCGATAAGTTCCATCTCGAACCTACCCAAAAAGTCTTCAGCTATATACCCTTTTTGGCGGATTTTGTCGAGTAATTCTTCATTCTTCAAATAGTTGATCTCACCTGAGTTTACTAAAACCATCATCGGCTTTTGTGTCAACAACTGAAAACCTCTAATCGTTTTCTCCTCGTCTGGAGCTAACTCCAAGCCTCGTATAGGCTTTTCGTTTTGAAGCGACTCGACTATTCTAAGCAACACCTTTTCTTCAAAGAGAGTTTCAGCGGTTTTCACCCCTCGCTTAAAACCAAGCTGCACTTTTTCCAATCTTTTTTCAGCGATTTGCAGATCTGAAAGAATCATCTCTATTTCAATGTCTTCCAAATCCTTAAGTGGGTCTGGAGTGCCGAGCGACTGATCTAATATTGGATCACTAAAGTTTCTTAAGACTACTGCAAAGGCGTCTAAAATCTTCAGCTGTGGTCCATTAAACTGCTTTTTCTTCTCCTCTTCGTCAGCTGGGAAGTCCAGGATTTCAAGAGATGAGTATATTGTCTTTTGTGGCTCATACAGCTTAGAGAGGTTCGTTACTCTTTCGTCTCTAATCTCTGTGATAGCGATATTAGGCTCATTATTTTTCTGATAGTAACCAGTTTCAGCGCTCAAACCTGTCAGCGCGTTAAATAAAGTTGTTTTTCCTGAGTGGGTTAACCCTACAAGTCCAAGTTTCATTCTCTCTCACAAGTTTTATTTATAGAGAGGGGAATTCATTCCCCCCTCTCAATTATTGATTTAGTTAGTTTTTACTGAGGCTTTAACGATCTCTGTTTGTTTTAGAGCGATCCCAACCGCCAGATCTACCTTGGTTATAATCTCTTCTCTCTCCGCGAGGCGCTCTATCTCGGCTGTCACTCCGAGGTGCTCTATCTCTATCGAACCGGCGCTCGCCCTGATCTCTGGAGCCTCTACCGCCATCTCTATTAGATCTCGGCTCAAAGCTCTTTCTGTAGTTAGGACGGTCCCCATCTCTTCTGAAGTTATCTCTTTCTCCGCCACGGCTCTCAGAGCTTTGACCCCTGTAGTTACTTCTCGGCCTATCGCCGCTAAAAGAGTCACGTCTCTCACCAGGTCGGCTATAGCGATCGCGTCTATTCCCATCATCTCTTCTATCTGAGTCTGCCCCTCTGGAGAAGCGGTTATCACGGCCACTCCGATCTCTAAATGAAGGTGTGCCATCTCTTCTGTTTCGGTCGTCTCTTGAACCTCTACTTTCTCGATCGTCTCTTGAGTCACGTCTTGAATCGCGAAAACCTCGTGAATCTCGGTTATCTCTTGCGCCTCTATTATCCCTTGAGTCGTGAGAGTAGCTTCGTTCTCCAAATCTTCTATTATCGCGGCTTGAATAGCTGGAGCGATTATCTCTACCCTCTTCTCTCACATCGTCAGAGCGCTCAAACTCGTCTCTACTATGACGGTAAGTTCTACCTCTATCGGAGTTAAAACGTGATGGGCTACGTCTTTCAAAAGAGCGTTCTCTTGACGGTCTTTCGCCACCATAACGTTTTCTATCACCGAAGCCTTTCGATCTTGGCTCAGCTTTTTTGGTATATTTTGTTCTGAGTTGTCTCTCTTCATCTTCGTCGACTTTTACTTCACCTGTCTCAGAGTAAATAGCTTCAACTTCAAATTTTCTTAAAGGGCGATAGAGTCCGGTTGGGAGGTCATTCAGTTTAACACCACCCACTTGCAGTCTACGCAAGTTGAGCACTTCCAGTCCAACTGCATCTATCATTCTTCTAATCTGTCGATTTTTCCCTTCAAATATAGTCATCCTCAGCGTCGTCATCTCATCATTACTTTTTTTAACAAACACACGGGCAGGTAGAGTCATCTCGCCATCGATCTCAACGCCTTCCTGTAGTGCTTTCAGCTGATTATTACTAATTCTCCCTTTGATATCCACTTTATAGATTTTCGAGAGCTTATAGCTTGGATGCATAACTTTGTTAGCAAATTCGCCGTCATTAGTTATCAGAAGTAGCCCTTCCGAATCCATATCTAATCGACCTACTGCAAACACGTGCACACCAAAGTCGGGCAATAAATCAAACACTGTTTTCCTATTAAGCTCATCACTTTTAGTTACTATATAGCCTCGCGGCTTATTCATCGCTATATATATTTTCTTTTCTGACACTTTTAGAGTTTCTCCCTCTAAGGTCACAACATCTTTGCCAAGTTCAATGTCAGTTGCTAAATCAAGACATTTCTCGCCATTCACGTATATTTCTCCGTTCAAAACTAACTCCTCTACGCTGCGACGAGAACCTAAATTACACATCGCCAAGTATTTATTAATTCGCATTCCTTTACCACGCCTCTAAGCTATTTCTAACTATTACCTGAAACAGCTCTTTAAATATTTCTTTTACAGCTTCCTCTTCACTTTTAAGTCTGACCGATTCAACACTGCTTGGTGAGTAGTATTCGACCAGAGATAAAGCTTTGTTTTCATAAATGACCTCGTTTCTCACCAGGTCAGTAAAGATCAGGGACATTTGAAGTCGCACCTGATACTCCTCAATGTTCTTATCAATATCGTAACCGTATATCGTGTTACTATACTCGATTAGTTTCCCCTCTATTTTGCTATCGGGGTTATCGTAAGTTATTCTCAACCTACCATCTTGCCTAAAAGAAGTGATTAGCGAGGTTCTCAATTCTTCTTCAAGATACAACTCTAACGTCTCATTTTCGAAGGGGCTAATTGCCACATCTCTTAAATGAGGAAGCTGATTCAATCTCACAGAATAACTACATCCTGTCAGAAAGATTATTGCTATTAATAGGCCGTTAATATACAGTTTTTTCATACTCTCATCACCACGAATCAGCGAAATATGTCAAGAAATAATACCGATATACTTGACAAAAGAATCTACCTAACAATTCTTAGATAAACTATTAGGAGGTAGAAAAGGTATGAGTAAAACACTTTTAACGGTAAACGAAGCTGCAAAGTTCTTGAAAGTAAGCCCAAATGTCATCCAAGAGATGATTAACGATAAGGTATTTAAAGCTACTAAAGCCGGTAATACACAGAAAATCAATAAAGATGAAATCGATGAGTGGCTTGCAAAACTCAACGAAAATGGGGCACAGGCACTCGCTCTTAAAAAAGCTGTATGCAGATTTCAAGACTATTTTGTGCCTGAAAACATAATGATGAACTTCGAGGCTGAACATAAGTTTGAAGCTATCGCAAAAATGTCAACCTGGGCAAAAGAACTTAAACTGGTAAGAGACCATCGCTGGCTCTATGAAGTAGTGGTAGCACGTGAAGAATTAGTCTCAACAGCTGTAGGGAAAGGGGTAGCTCTATTACACCCACGTCACCATCACCCTTCAAAAATCAAAAAGCCCTCTATTCTATTCGGTCGCTGTATGGAAGGGGTAGAGTTTGATGCTCCAGACAACAAACCTGTCACTCTATTCTTTATGTTATTGCTACACAATGATAAGCAGCATCTCTTCTCGCTCTCTTACATCTCAAAATTCATCCTTAAAGATGAAAACATCCAAGCTTTAATCGATGCTGAGAACGCAGAAGATATTGTTCACTTATTAACTCTAAACCAATGACAGACAAGGATATAGAATGAGTTTAGTCAGAATCATTTTGGGAAGTAAAAGTGACCTCTCTATCGGTGAGGACATAAAAAGCATGTTAGACCAATTCAAGGTTCCTTACGACTTTCATATCTCGTCTGCTCATCGTAAACCTGAGCAAACTATGAAGTTGGCTCAAAGTGCACAGTCCGACGGAATCAAAGTCATTATAGCGGTTGCCGGTATGGCTGCGCACTTACCTGGCGTAGTAGCTTCTCACACTACTCTACCTGTTATTGGTGTTCCGGTTAAAGGGGCAACATTAGCGGGAGAGGATGCTCTTTATGCAATAGTTCAAATGCCGACAGGTATCCCAGTTGCAACAGTTGCTATCAATGGCGGTAAAAACGCCGCTATTCTTGCCTGTCAGATTTTAGGTACCTCTATGCCGAAGTACTCACAACTGTTGCAAGAATATAAAGAGGAGTTGGCAAACGCTTAAATGTTTCACGTGAAACATCCCCCTCTTTTTTAGTGATAAGCTAAGCGGTCCTGAAAGCAGGCCGCTTAACTCTATCGCTTTTATACCATTATCTATCAGTCCCAACTACCATAAAATCGGGAGCTTTCATTAAAACAGGCTCATCAGCCCATTGACTGTATTGCTTTAATAAGTTACTAAACATCTCTAACTTACCCAGATAGATATTCGGCATAGAGAGTTTAGCAAACGTATCATCTTTTAAAAGTAAAGGTATCTTGTTGTATGTGTACGAGTAGTCGATAAGCTCTAAATTATCACTTCCAATAAGCTTCATCATCTCCTCTTGAGCCTCCTTAATTCCGCCTATACCATCAACAAGGTTCAACTCTACTGCTTTCTCGCCAGTCCAGACTTGACCCTGCGCAATAGAGTGGACACTTTGATAGTCCATCCTACGCCCTTCTGCGACTACGTTCACAAACTGGTCATAAACACCCAAGGTAAACTTGTGCATTAAATCGATGTCTCTCTGCTCCACCGGCCTATAGAAAGCCATAAAGTCGGCGTTATCACCCTTTTTAATACTACCCCAATTTATTGCCACCTTTTCAAAGAGCCGAGTAAAATTCGGAATCATACCGGTTACTCCTATCGAACCGGTTAAGGTTATCTCCTCAGCCAATATTTTGTCTGCATATGCTGCTATGTAATAGCCCCCTGATGCAGCCGCGCTACCCATTGACACCACTACCGGCTTCCCTTGAATCTTACACTTCTGTATCTCACGTGCTATAACATCGGAGGCGAAAGCCGAACCGCCACCACTGTCTACCCTTAGAATAATCCCTTTGATTGCACTATTCTTTCTCGCCATAGCAATTTGTTTACTGAGTGTTTTAGAGCCTATTCTTCTGCCAGGCACACCATCGCCGACAACTATATCGCCGACTCCATTGATATAGGCTATTTTGTCGCTCTTTTGGCGATACCAATCTTCATTCATCGGCTCTATGTACCGAGTTTTCTTGGTAACCCTTAAATTAAACTCACTCAATAGTTCTTGCCCACACTCATCTTCATAAATGATTTTGTCTACCAGGCCAGCTTTCAAAGCATCTTCGGCGAGCATGTAAGGTCCTTGATTGATTATATCATCAATA
>JAJBBL010000137.1 GCA_020532365.1 Candidatus Cloacimonadota bacterium
CTGGTTGAATTTAACTCAAATAAATATGACTTTATCCGGTAAACTCGCTTTATTATCTATGCACGATTATTCGAGAGAATATTGGTACTGGAATTACAGCGGAGAGGACAGGCGTGAAGAAACCATTAAAAAGCTTACCAACAAAGCTTTAGAGTTACTTCAATAGTTAGCAGTTATCCACTGATTTGAAGCAGGCTCTCATAAGGGCCTGCTTTTTTTATGTTTGAGAGAAGAGTGACTAATCTCTGTATGTAGCGAGTTAGGGTTTATCGAAGTTTTGATAAAAGAAGGGTACGCTCGCTTTGAGCGTACCCTTTAATTTTTGGTCAGATTCTGAGGAGTTGTCTGACCGATTATTTAGAACTTTATTTCATCATTATCATCTTTTTAGTTTCGGTATAAGAGTCTGTAGTGAGTTTATAGAAGAAGACACCACTTCCGACTTCGTTATTCAGGTCATCTTTACCATCCCAGTTAACTGTATGGTATCCACCGGTTGTTACTCCTTGCAGGAGGGTTTTAACTTTTTGCCCTTTCATATTGAAGATTTCAATAGAGGCGAACCCTTCTTTATCTAAGGAGAAGCTAATCTGTGTATTTGGATTAAACGGGTTTGGATAGTTGCCGATGAGTTTAGTAATATTTGGTGTGACTAAGTTATTATCGTCGGCATTCAGAATCGTGATATATTCAGTTGATACACGCTCGGACTGACCTGTAGTATACATTGCGTATACCGAGTATGCCCAGTTACCGTTTGGTACGTTGCTATCGATATAGGTAGTTGAGCTATGGTCTTCGGTTAGCACGGTTGTATTACGCATTACTTTGTAACCTTTAAGTGCACGAGTAGCGTCGTTACTGAGCAATACTTCTTCATCCTCTAAGCCAGCATATGCTTGGATACACCAGTTGAAGTTAAGAGTTGGAGCGAGTGCAAGAAGTGTAGTCCATTGACCGTTCATAAAGATGACGTCCCCTTTACCGTTTACGCTTGGTCCAGAGTCTGTTCCTGCTGGGAAGCCGCCCATAGTATTGACATCATAGCCTATCCAGAGCTCTCCATTGCCATCGATTGGAATAGGGGTAGTAAGTTCGACGGTATTCCATTGCTTATTGACAAAGCTTGAAACATACTGTGAGTGAATTAAAGTTCCAGGATTCAGAGGATTACTCGATCCGTTCTGCCAAATGTTTATGGTATACGCGCAATTCTGCTCGTGTGGGAAGAATTTAACTTTATCGATATGGAGTCCTACAACTTGAAGGCTTTTCAAGTCATCTTCTGTGAAGCGGATGGCGACGGTAAACTGTGTAGGTTGATCAGTTCCGATAGCATCGGCTTGATTTCCATTATCCCAACCGAACCATTGTGGTCTGGTTATTAAAGTGCCGGGCTCAAGCCAGTTAAGTTCGACTGAGTTTCCACCGATAAGGTTGTAGTTAAGGTCAACTACAGGTTTCAGTAGCTCTGTAAGTTCTACATCAAACTCAAAAGGATCATCTTTAACATCTATTCCTGGAATAATAAAATCTTCGAAGTCTGGATTTAATATTCTGATTTGATAGCTACTATATCTTACACCTTTTGCTCTGGCAACGCCGTCGGTTCCTGCATAAGTGACCAATGAATTATAAGAGTCGTACAGATCGTTGAATTGTACGTAAGTGCCAGCTGCAGAGTCGCCGGAGTTTGTAGTAATATTGATAATAACTTCAGCTACCGGTGCGTGTAAGATCGATCTTGAAATTGTAGGTTGGGAGAGTTCTCCGCCGTCGTGCATAACTCTGATAGCGTATTGATATCTATTGTCTTCGAGGTATGGCCAGTCGGTATCTTCATAGCTTATCTGTTCTGGGTCTGTGATAATAGTAAGCTCGTACCAGGCAGCGGGGTCGTTCAGTTTATCAGCTGGGAAGCGATATATAGCGTATCCTTCTACACCACGTGTTACAGTAGGTTTAAAAGTGCTTACGTAAGGATGATCATTAAGTGGAGCATGTGATGTAGCTTCACGATCTACGAGCGGTTTTGCTCTGCTGACATCGAGGGCTGTAGGAGCATTATTACCGTTAGAAGCGATTCTCAAGTCTTCTACTCTAACAGGTGCTCCGCCGACGGAAATATTGTCGATAAACCAGTTAGTATAAAGCCCTTGACTCATTCCTTCAGCTCCTTGCCAAGCCAACATTACTCTTTTGCCTACAAAGTTATCCAATGGAATTTCAACAGGTCTATCCCAATCATATGGCAAATTCAAAATAGCAGTTAAGTGGTGAATTAATTGCCAACTTTCTCCACCATCGAGTGAGATATGAACAGCTTGTGTTTCTTTTCTTGCACTTGCCGACATTACATCAAGTTTAGTCCAGAAAGTTAAAGTGCCACTTGGGCAAATAAACTCTGGGGTGATTAACCATTCGTTTTGGTGCTCATAGTCCCATGGCAATACTACAGAGTAGTTTCCAAAACCATAACCAGAGGCTATAATCCAGGTACCGGGAACCCCTTGAGGTCCAGTTTCAGTTTCGTTGATACCTTCAACTATCCAACCCTCGGCAAGTCTACCTGTTTCGAAGTCTTCACTCCAAGGCTCCACGCCTATTGGAAGGTTCCAAGACAGGTCTACATTGTTTGAACTATTGATTTGAGCATCAAGTCTTTCTACGATATAGCTCGCACGTAGGTCGTGAGTAACCTCTACATCGGATGTTTTTGCCTCAGAATATGTTGTCAGATCGGCTGCGAACAAAAATATGCTGATATTAATCAGTAATATCAGTAATACGGCTTTCATTAAATGAGTTCTCATTTATTACTCCTCTCTTTTCTTTGTCATTGAATGTTGTTTAACTTTATTATTACCTAAACCTTGTTTACACTGCTATTGCTACGAGCCAATGACTATTTTCAACTACTTCATAGTAAACCCGTAACCTAAGAGAACAATCAAGTAAGGTGGAGATTCTGTCAATTGTTTTCTTGAAGTCCAAATTTCACACTTTTCTTCTCTTTTTTCAAAAACTCTACCGCTAAGTTCGTAAAAGTGTTGTAAACTGTTGGCTAACATAGCTATCGAATAGAGTATCTACCGAGAAAGTAAGGGGGAGTACCGTAGGCGGCACAGGGCCGGCTACGGTATTCTCCCTTACTATCCTGATAGTATAAGGTTAAAAAAGCGGTTGAAATTATAATCATTTTGGTAACCTACAAATAGGGGGCACAGCTTTACATTTCGGAGATGAGTTCTCTTTTTCTTTCTACACAGAGTTCGCAGTTATGGTATTGACAGAAGTCTTTATAGAGTTTCAATAAACCCTGTTGATAGATTGCTTTCTCACCGAGCGTTGATTGTTGACTTTCGTTCATATATTTCTTTTTAAGCATTGATTCGATAGCGTTTGGGGGGAGGGCACGGTATTCACGATAAATATCCCACGCGGTATTAGCCAACGTTTCATACCCCATCTTTTCTGCATAGAGGATGATGATGGGGATAATTATATTAACGTTAATAATGTCGATCCGTGTAATCCCTATTCTGAACGGTTTCACAGCAGTTTTCTCATAGAAAAGTTTGTGAAGGTTTACGGAGATAGTTTTAACAGTTCTTTCATTTATTGGTACTGAAAAGACGTTTAAGGTAATCGCTAACAGCGAGGTTTCGAGGCTGTTATAAATCATGTAGGAGAGCTGGATGAGCCTTATAAGAGGGTGATTGGTCGGTCTAATTCTGAAAAGTTGCCATTCGAGGTCAATTTTGGTACTCGTAAAGTTTTGAAGGGCATAGCAGTTTTTTAGATCGAGTAGAAAATTGTCGTCCATAACTGAAGTTAGGTGCTCGCTTAGTCCGCTTCCGCAAACCAGGATAGCTTGCATTTCCAGGAGGGTCATCCCTTCGGCTTTCCATCGTTTCAAGTCAGCGTAAGGGTAAAAGTTGGCAATTTGTATCATATTATGGCTGTTTTTAGAGTATCCGCCAGCTTCCAAAATACCTTGGTAGATGAGTTGATTAAAGTCTGAGAAGTAGAGTTCAGCCGCGAATCTATTGACCTTTCTTTTCATTCTATCGTTTCCAAGTTTGGAGAGGATAGCTTGTAATGAGTTTGCATCAATTCCGGCGAAAAAGTGGCACAATTGTGGTATAAAGGGGGAGCCTTCGTATTTTTTAATAAGTTTGGAGAGGTCGTCATCGAGAGAATGTTTCAGTTCGATGATTTCGATGTGTGATCCATCTTCGGTAAAAGTGTAGTCTGTATAGCCGTTATGCTCGTATACGATGTGTAGGATCACGTTATTGTAGTGAAAATCATCGTCGTGACCGTGTGCTTTCCAGCCGTATGTGTCGAGATGAACTTCTGCGTCTCCACGGAAGAGTGTTCCGTCGATTTCAACAACGATATCTCTAAAGTCTGGTCCGCGGTCGGTATTCCAGCGTCCAGGATAGATAATTCGGAGTGGCTTGCCACTAACAGTATTTAGGTCTTTAGTTAAATGTTGAGCGTCCCAGATATGGCAGAGTAATTTCTCATTGAATTCCAAAATAAAACCCCCTTCAACTTTCATACGTGACTGATATACCGTCCCACGCTATAGATTTAGTGACTATAGCAAAAAAATACAGCTTATGTTAGGTTGATAGTTCTTAGTGTTTTTTTACAGCTGTGGTATGCTTTGTGAGCTGCACCTTTATTATTTTTGAACTTGTAGCTTGAAGTACTTCAAACTTCCAGTTTCCAACGTTTATTGTAGTCCCTCTTGTGGGGATTCTCATTAATCGGTCGATGATAAGTCCGGCCAAGGTTTCATAATCCCCCTCGGGGAGGTCACAATCGTATTCATCATTAAGGTAATCAATCTCTACTAATCCGTTGCAGATGAGGGTATTTTGGTCAACCCGTTCGACATCACGTCCTTCCAATTCTTCGAAATCATATTCGTCTTCGATTTCGCCAAATATTTCTTCTAAGATATCCTCTATTGTGACGAGTCCTGCAGTTCCACCGAAACTATCAATAGCAATTGCCATGCTTTTGCGGGCAGTCTGCATCTCTTTTAAGAGGGTGTTGACGTCCATCGTTTCAGGGATAAATAACGCCTCTCTGATGAAATCAGACGCTTTGAGCTCACTCGTGCTACTCTGCTTCACTAAGTCATAAATAATAAGGATGCCGACAACGTTATCGATGTCTTCATTATAAACAGGGTATCGAGTGTAACCCTCCTCTTGGGCTATTTTAATAATATCGTTAACAGAGGCGTTGCTGGGGATAGCGATGATGTCCAGTCGGGGGGTCATTACGTTTTTAGCGGTCAGTTCGTTAAACTCCATCACCTCTTCTAAGATCTCTTTTTGTGGAAATTCAATGCTGTCATCGAGGGTAGATTCAGTTAATAGTATAGTTAAATCGTCTCGAGTCAAGAAGCTGAAGTTGTTTCCTTGATCGAGTTTTAAGAGTTTACTTAGGTGTAAGTTGATGATGTTTATTACCGAAATTAGCGGTTTGAAAATAAGGTAAAATGCATAGATCAGGGTGAATGAACGGGAGACGCGCTTAATCGGGTTATCTCGATAGACTGACTTCGGGATTATCTCCCCAAAAATGAGGATTAGTCCAGCAACGATGAGGGTGAGAACAGTTTCAGAAAAGTAGGGTATCTTTTTTATGAAAAAGACCGCAAATAAAGTTGAGATTACTACGTTTGAGATATTGTTCCCGATAAGGGTTACTCCGAGGAATCTGCTCGGTTCTTCAACAAAAGAGAGGAGGCGCTTCATTTTTTTATCTTTCTTGGCTTCCTGCTCTAACGAGAGTCTGTCCATCGAAATGAACCCAGTCTCCATTCCCGAAAAGAACTGTGATAAGATAAAGAACAGTAGTATAATCAATAAGACTATTATATTCATCTCAGTTACTCGTACCCCTCCCAAGGTATTTAAGTATTTTTAACCACGATTCGTTAACGACAATCGTGCTTACCCTTCTAATCTTTCCTTTCTATAGGCGATTTTGAGGTTCTCAATAAATTCCTCTATGTCACCGTCCAATATTGCTTCTAAGCGATGAGATGTCAAATTAATTCTATGATCGGTAACTCGATTCTGTGGGAAATTATATGTTCTGATCTTGTCGCTGCGGTCTCCGGTACCCACTTGAGCTTTTCGAGTACTCGAGATCTCTTGTTCTTTTTTGGATATTTCGAGGTCGAGAAGTTTGGAGCGGAGTACTTTCAAAGCTTTAGCTCTATTCTTGATCTGCGATTTCTCGTCTTGGCAAGTCACTACCAGCCCGCTTGGAAAGTGAGTGATCCTAACTGCAGAGTCTGTTGTATTAACATGCTGCCCGCCAGACC
>JAJBBL010000003.1 GCA_020532365.1 Candidatus Cloacimonadota bacterium
AGGACAAAATAATGCTTAGAAAGAATTTAGGGCGTAATATAGCACTGTTGGCGATAGTTCTGCTATTGTCTTTTCTCTCTATCACCAATAGTCTTAATGCGGTTACCTACCCTAAACCGATCGGTTGGGTTAACGACTACGCCGCTAAACTAACACCACAGGCTAAAAATAGCCTGCTCAACATAATAACTGAGGTTAAGGAGAAGACTGACTTTGAAATAGCAGTGGCAATTGTTAAGGATATGCAAGGCTTAGATGTCGACACATACGCAAATGAGCTCTATGCTGATTGGAAAGTTGGTTCCAAACAGGATGAGGGTGTGCTACTGATTATCTCGGTTGACGACAGAAAAGTCAAAATCGAAGTTGGGTATGGTGCTGAAGGGTATATACCTGATGGTCTTGCCGGCGAAATATTAGATCTCTATGTTGTACCACCTTTGCAGACCGGGGATTACGATAAAGCTGTCATAGCTGGAGTAGTCAAGGTCGCCTCCATAGTGGCTAAAGAGAAGAATGTAGAGCTTACAGGAACGGCACAATTTCAGAACTATTTAGAGGATAGTCATAGTGGTGGTCTTTCTTTCGGCTTTGTAATCGGCATATTCATCTTCCTGGTTATCATCACTCGTGGCCGAATATTATATTGGCTATTTTTCTTTGGTCGCCGTGGTGGTGGCGGAGGATTTGGTGGTGGTTCCTTTGGTGGCGGCTCGAGGGGCGGTTTTGGTGGATTTGGTGGTTTCGGAGGTGGCTCGAGTGGTGGCGGAGGGGCATCACGTGGCTTTTAAAGTCTTTACCTTGATGTGTAGGCTTTTTATTTAGCTTGAGTTTCTCTGTTATGGTAGTGCTAAAAGCTTTTCTAATCTTTCTTTTGAATGTTGCCCTTACATTCCCTTTAGTATTCGCTATCCGGACGCTTCTTTTTGTACCGAAGGAGCGTTTATATTACTTCAACCGGAGAGTGCCTTTAACCCCTGCTTTACTGTATAGGTGGAAGGGTTGGCTAATTGATAAGCTTAGAAAGATGTTATATGAATTTCTTAGGGATTGTGAGGACAAGGAGCTCGATAGTCGAGTAAAGCGGCTTGAAGAGCGTGTGTACAAGAAGATCTGGGAGAAGATGGATGTAGTGAACCGGGCTCGTTATTTGCCAAAATTTATAGCTCGGTATGTTCAGGCCATAATAGCTCAAATAGTGTATGAATTTGTGAGCTATTTTATCCGCACCTTTATCCCTTATCTTATTGAAGAATATAGAATAGAGCGATATATAGACCTTCTTGAAATCAAATTAGATGTCGGTATAGTTGAGAAATATTATGACCGCTATGTTCACCGGTTTCTATGTTATTTTTCGCTATTCATTTTCATCTTCATTGGGTTTTACAACAGTGTTATTTATCTTTTGATCAGATAAGAAGAGGAGTTTTAACGTGGTTAGACGTAAAGGATTAATACATACTTGGCTGTTTATCGGGCTGATGTTAACCCTATTTGCAAGCGGCTTGTATGCTGAGGATAGAGAGTATAATTTAGACGATTTAATAGAGATTGGATTGGAACAGGCCACTTCATACCAGATAGAGCTGTTGCAGAAGAAAAATATTCACTCTAATCTGATTTCCACCTATTACAGTTTTTTACCGAGTATGATGGTGAGTGCTGGACAAAACTATTCAAGTGTAGATACAAGGTCTGCAGGGTTTTCGTTATACAAAGGGGTCTCATTAAACGAGCCAACTTATTTCAATTGGCGGAGTGCTAAATACGATCAGCAAATAGCTGAGTTAAACTTCAGTAATTTTCGCAAGAAGACAGTCTTTGAAGTCTTTAGTTACTATATTGAGGTGTTAGAGGCGGAGAAGCGTAAAGAGATTCAGGAGAAGAACTTAGAGATACAGGTTAAGATCTCTAAGCAGGTGGAAACTCTGTTTGAGTTGCAAAAAAAGTCAGCGATAGATGTCAAGCAGAGTCAAATCGCTCTTATCAATGCTCAGATAGCAAAAGAGAGTGCTGATAATAGTGTTAGACAAATGAGGGAGAAACTGTTTCATTATCTGAATATAGTTGATGAAGGGTATCGACTTAAAGACCCTGAAGTTATGGTAAATGACGATGATTATGAGTTTGAGTATTCAAGCGATGTGCTTAAAGATGAGCTTAACTTGAAAAAGAGCTCATTGAGCCTCTTTCAAACAAAGTTAGACTTTTTACCGAGACTATCCGCTTCTTACAGCTATAATTATAGTTACAGTAGCAGAAGCCCCTCCTTTGATCTTTTCGATTTCGATAAATATGAGGACTCTTATACCATCGGACTAAGCCTGAGTTATTCTCTCCTTAATCCGCTTGAGCATAGAGAAACTTATTTAAGAAGTAAAAGGTCACATCGGATACAAAATATGCAACACGATAAGCTAAGAGAGTCTAATGAGCTGCAGTTTTCTCAGAAGAAGAGAGATTGGGAGACGGAGAAACAGATTTATGAGTTAGCACAAAAGAAGTTTGAGCTGGCAGAAGAGAGCTTAGAAATGGCGGAAGAGCAGTTTGGCTTGGGACTTTTGAGCCTCTTGGAGCTTGACCAGGCAAGGCAAAATTTTATGGAGTCTGAAATAGACCTTACCAGTAGATATTATCAACTTCTTATCAAACAGGAAGAACTAAACCTCTTTTTATCCCGTAAAATATTGGGTAGATGGGAGTAGTAAGAGTTTAATAACG
This sequence comes from Candidatus Cloacimonadota bacterium, assembly GCA_020532365.1. Classification (GTDB taxonomy): domain Bacteria; phylum Cloacimonadota; class Cloacimonadia; order Cloacimonadales; family JAJBBL01; genus JAJBBL01. Next base: position 2,725 of record JAJBBL010000003.1, read on the forward strand.
TGAAAGTAAAAAAGTAGAGGAATAGATGAAAAAGTTCTTAATTATAAGCGGTGTCATCATCGCTATCATTATCGGAGTAGTTTTAGCCACAAAAAGTAAGTCGAATAATAACAATGGAGTTGCCCCTATTCGCTCGGCTGAGGTAAGACGGGGCGAGATTAGCGTTATAATGGAAGAGACGGGTGAAATACAGCCTATTAGAGAGCTTGAAGTGAAATCGAGGATCAGTGGCAAAGTTCTAAAGTTTTTCATAGAAGAGGGTGATTTCATCAATCAAGGTGACCTGATAGCTGAGATAGAGCCGGACTTTAATCAAGCCAACCAAATTGCAAATATCAGAAATAGCCTTTACCTCTCTAAGCTACGTTATGAAAACGCTCAGAAAGATTATGAACGTAAGCAGACACTGTTTGAGAAAAACTTTATAGCTAAAGATGAAGTTGACAATGCGCTTGATGACTTAGAAACCGCTAATCTAAACTACCAAAGTGCTTTACAGCAGTTTGAGCTGATCAAAGAGATTGATACTGAGGGTAACGTTTCGAGAATAGTATCGACCGCTTCTGGCACCGTGATACAGAAAATGGTAGAAGAGGGTGAGATGGTTGTTTCGAGTGCAAGTTCATTTTCTGATGGAACTGTAATAGTAAAGCTTGCCGATCTGAACCAAATGGTGGTCAACTCATTCATAAATGAGGTTGATATAGCAAAAGTTTATATAGGGCAAAGGGCAAGGATTAATGCAGACGCCTTTCCTTACGAGCGATTTAATGGTGAAATATCTAAAATAGGGGCGATGGCAATTAACCGTAACAACGTGAAAGTATTCCCTTTGGAAATAGTTATCAAAGACACTAATACACCTCTTAAACCTGGGATGACCGCAAACGTCACCATCTTCGGTGAGATGAAAAAAGATATCCTAATCGTGCCAGTAATGGCAATATTTAGTGATGAACAGGGGCAAGACATTGTGTTTAAAGTGGAAAACGATACTATAGCAGCCAGATCGTTGGTTAAGACTGGTATCAACGACTTCCAAAGCGTTGAGATTATCGAAGGGGTTAGTGAGGGGGAAAGGGTCTCCTTAGCAGAGCCTGCTGCTAAATCGCAGAGACGTTCTGGATTTATGATGTATTAAAGAAAATAAAATAAATCAAGAGGGGTATGATGAAGAGAGATTTAAACGTAAAGTTACTTATAGTGATGGCTTTGTCGCTATTAGTTATGTTAGGTTGCGTTGCCAAAGGGATGTCGGACAAGGCATATGATACGATTAAAAATGAGTATATTGAAGAGATTATCGACTTTATTTTCAGCTATGATAGTGAAGACGAAAACATCGATGTTGATAACAGAGGGGCCGAGATCTTAGAAGAGGTAGTCGGCAGGCATAAGTTTACCGTTGATGAGTTTTTCGAAAAAGCAGAAGAGCTTGGTGAAGACTCTGAGACTATTTGGGACGAGATTGACGCAAGGCTCACCGCAAAGTTTAGAGAGTATATAGAGCAGAACTATGATATAGACTTCTCGGATTTTGACGAGGAAGAATAACAACTCTATTTAAGAGATAAGTTTTAGCTGAAAAGGATCGGGTATATCTTATTGAGGTAGTCGATCCTTTTTATTTTGTTTTTAGCGACGGTGACCTTACTCTTTTCAGGTACTACTATTCGCTCATATCCGAGTTTAGTCGCCTCTTTTATTCGTTTGTCGATATTTGACACAGGTCTAATTTCACCGTTGAGTCCAATCTCACCCAAAAAGATAGTTTTAGGGGGTAGAGGTTGATTCTCATAGCTTGATATTATAGCTGCAATAAAGGCTAAATCGAGCGCTGGATCGCTCACTTTAAGTCCACCGACTAAGTTAACAAACACGTCATTTTCCCTAATCTTTAGACTCAGCTTCTTTTCGATGATAGCCAACATTAAAGAGAGCTTTTTGTGGTCGATACCAAGAGCTATACGTTGAGCATTTCCGTAAACTGCAGGTGTGACCAAAGCTTGCACTTCGATTAGAAAACTACGTGTACCCTCTATAACACAGCCGATTGCAGAGCCGGCAGATAGATCTTCATCGCGGATGAAAAGACGTGAAGGATTTAGAACTTCAGTTAATCCATCAGCCCCCATCTCAAAAACGCCAATCTCATTAGTGGAGCCGAAGCGGTTTTTAGTCGTCTTTAATATCTTGAGCTGATTATAGTTATCACCTTCAAAGTATAGTACTGTGTCAACGAGATGTTCGATAATTTTAGGTCCTGCAACTAACCCCTCTTTGGTAACGTGACCGATGATAAACATAGGTATGTTTTGTCTTTTAGCTAATTGAGTTAGAAGGATGGTCGATTCCCGTACCTGTGATACGCTACCGGGGCTACCCGACTGTTCATCTATCCCGATTGACTGTATTGAATCGACAACAACAAGGTCAGGCTCATCTTTAGAAATGACATCGATAATATGTTCAACGGAGTTAGAGCAGAAGAGGAATAAAGAGTCAGATTTAGTCTTAACACGGTCACTACGCTGTTTAATCTGGTCACGGCTCTCTTCGCCAGAGATGTATAATACTTTCCACCCTTTTTGAGCTATTTCGTCAGCAATCTGAAGCATTAGCGTTGACTTACCTATTCCCGGCTCACCACCTATCAGGCAGACCATTCCATTGATAATACCGCCACCTATAACACGGTCGAACTCCTTGTTACCAGTCAGCAGCCGTTCATTTGACTGTGGTTCTATAGTTTTAATCGGTTCACTGGCTAATTGGTGTAATAGAGGCACGTTTAGTTTACCACCGCTCTTTTTCTTACCGGTAACCGAGGTGCTTTCTTTAAAGCTATCCCACGCATCGCAAACGGGGCATTTACCAGCCCATTTAGGTGTTTCATAGCCACATTCTTTACAGAAATAAGTAGTTATATTAGAGCTCAAGGTTCATTACCCCCTGACTATACATTCTTTCTAAGAGATATTTTTGAAACAGGAAGAGTGGTGCTTGAATCGGCGAAAAGATTATTAACGATGAGACAAACATTATGCCGAATATAGTCACATTGACCATGATATTCATTATCGAGAGCATCTCACTAAAGGTGAGGAAGATGCCGAATGAGTAGTTGAACTCAAACATTAAAAAGAAAGGTAGCATCAGGTGGCGTAAAACAAACTGGAAGACAGAGATCGATAGGATAATTAGCCCTATCTTTAGAGCGTAGAATAAAACTATGCTATATATGTGTTCAGACGTGTATCTTCGGACTAAATTGAGCGCCTCTTTATAGTTCAAGCCGGTACACATTACCGGGAGTATAAAGTCGATCATAAAGGTGGTTGATAATATAGAGATGAAAAAGAAAACTAAACTGTATCGTAGAGCAATTATAGTTATGCCAGCGGTATGGATTGAGATGAACCCATTTGCAACTATTTTGACAAAGATATGAATTATAGCGGCTGAAGTAGTGATGAATAGTAGAGCCAATAC
>JAJBBL010000176.1 GCA_020532365.1 Candidatus Cloacimonadota bacterium
CCAATGACTCAGGCTCTATAAGGGGAAATGAGAAACAAACGTATCACAAAACACAGGGAGGGTGTATGTTGAAAACGACAAAACAGTTGGTAATGACTGAGGAAATTAAAAGAAAGACGATAATCACTATAATTCTTTTTGCTCTGATGATACCGGTAGTTCTTTTTGGTTTTGCCGGTGGTGAGGGGACTATTGAAGACCCGTATCAAGTTGAAAATGCAGAGCATCTGAATGAAGTAAGAGACTTTCGTAGTTCACACTTTATCCAGACAGCTGATATTGATCTTAGTGAGTTCCTAAGTCCTGGTGGAGCGGGCTTTAATGATGGGAAAGGCTGGAAACCTCTCTTTAGTATACACTACACCTTTGAAGGGACTTATGAAGGTAATAACTTCAAAATCAGTAATTTGTTTATCGATGACGATAAGCTTGAAGATGCAGGACTCTTTGCAGGGACTTCAGAAGATGCTGTGATCAGGAACCTTCGTTTAGAAAATGTTGATATTACTGGAAAATATGTAGGAGCTTTAGTAAACTCCCACAGAGGTGAGATGATCAATTGTTCTTCATCTGGCATCGTAAGAGGTGGGTCTGTAGGTGGGTTATGCTACAAGGCTGGCGTATCTATTGGCCCACATAGGGTAGATAGCTTAACAAACTGCTTTTCAGAGTGTGAAATTGTAGGAACAGGGCTTGCCGGTGGAATTATATCTAAATTATTTAACGGAACGATACAAGATTCCTATGCGGAAGGTACCGTTATTGCCAATGGTGAGTTTTCTTGTGCAGGTGGCTTAATTAGTCGCTCTTTTAGCGGAGTAGTTGATAACTGCTATGCTACCGGTAATGTGACGGCCAGCTCTTCTGCAGGCGGTCTTATAGGAGATGCTTCTTCAACAGTGAGCAATTCATATGCTACAGGCAATGTAGTGCTTTTAGAAGATAACGAGGAAGGGAATGCAGGAGGGCTAATTGGCACTCATGACTCGCTTTCCTCTATTAACAATGTGTATGCAACTGGTTCAGTTACTGGCAAAGGAAATATTGGAGGGCTGGTTGGCTATCATTTATATAGACGAGATATAAATAATTCTTATGCAGCAGGTTCAGTTAGTGGTGAAGGTAACCTTGGTGGACTGGTTGGTTATAGTGAGGAGGAATCTACCCACCCAACAAGCTATTGGAGTATATGCTCAACAGGTATGTATTCTCCTGAAGGGGGAGGGCTTCTGATGAATGAGATGCTCTCTGCTGACAGTTTTACCGACTGGGACTTTGTATCAGTATGGCAAATAGATGAAGGTGAGAGTTATCCATATCTCCGAACAAATAAGCCAGTAGTAATCCCTCGACCACCTGAGAGAGAAAATGATTTAGGCATTATTCTAACATCTGCCCCCTCTTTTGGTACAACAGGTAGTTATTACAACGTAGAGGTGCTCATCTACAATCTCGGAAATCGTACTCAAAACAACTTTACTGTAACACTATTTGAGGATGATGAAGAAGTGAAGTTATTTAGGGCCAGTGAGCACATTCTTTTCCGTAAGTATGATGTACTATCGATAGGTTTTAACTGGCTTCCTGAAAATACGGGTGAAGTAGTTTTAACAGCGTCTATTGAGCCAAACAATGATGATTATTTAGATAACAATCACACCATTCCTCATACAGTCTCATTATATATGGGTTTTACCGACGGAGATGGCTCAGAGGAGAATCCTTACCAAGTCTCTCACTATCAACATCTCGACTATATAAGGAATGAGCTGGATGCTAACTATATTCAAATAGCAGACATCGATATGGAAGGTAGAGGTCTCATCCCTATCGGAGGTGAAACAGAATACGGCTCTTATTTCACCGGAGTTTACGATGGGAATGGATACCAGGTTGGCAACTTTACAGTAGACGAGAGTATTTACGAATATACTAAATATGGCTCTCTTTTTACTAAAGTGGGAAAGCAGGGGGTAATAAAGAACCTCACCATCAATAACGTAAGAATAGAGAATGGTGGTGGAATAGCCGGCTACAATAGGGGCTCAATAATTAATTGTAAGGTAACAAATATTATTCCTTATGACGAGTCTGGTCTTTTAGAGATCGGTGGCATTGTCAGGGAGAATAGAGGGTTAATAAAAGACTGTTCTGTCGAATCGGACCTTCATGCTAAGGGAAATATTGGTGGCATTGCAATATACGACTATGAGGGGGTTATAAAGTCCTGTTCTTACGCCGGGAATATTAATATTATTCATTCCTCTGGTTACTCAACTGGTGGAATTGTTTGCAATGCTTATGGCAGCACTATAATTGATTCACACACATCGGGGCTCATTGAGCCAGAAGCACTCTATCATTATGCAGGTGGTATTGTAGCAAAGGCGGAAAACAATACTGAGATAAGGGACTCAAGCTCGAGGATGACAATAAATCCAACTTATGCTCGTAGTTTAGAGACGGGTGGGATTGCAGGTGTTTGCATAGACAGCTTAATAGAAAACTGCTCTTCTAATGGTAACATTAGATCACACTCAACGGCTGGCGGAATAGTAGGTGCTGCACTTACGAGTACTGTCTTGAACTCATTTTCTGAGGGAAATATCTATGGTGGTGATATGTATACAGGAGGATTAATTGGGGTAACTTCTGAATGTACCGTAAAATATTGCTACTCAACTTGTGATGTTTATTCAAGTGGGTATGCAGGTGGTTTGATCGGTAAGAGTGGTGGATACGTTTTTGATTGTTATGCTCGAGGTAATGTAGTTGGAAATCAAGAAGCGGGAGGACTGATAGGGCGAGCTGGTTTCATTAAACTTAGTGCTATTGAAAGATGCTATTCGACCGGAACAGTAGAGGGAGTTTATAGAGCTGGTGGCTTAGTAGGTTACAACATTGGCTTAATTGAAGCGGTTGATTGTTTCTGGGATATAGAATCATCCGAATGTGATAAATCATATGCTGGCACTGGTAAAACCACAGATGAGATGTTGCTGCAAGCAACTTACACTAACTGGGATTTTACTGATGTTTGGAGAATTGATGAAAATAGAAGCTACCCTTACCTTGCCTATCAAGACGGACCGGTTAACGTTGATAAAAGTGTAGAAACTCTTCCTTTAACTACTCGCCTACACGGTAACTATCCTAATCCTTTCAATCCAGAGACTACTATTCACTTCACGCTCAGTAAGCCTGGGAAAGCAAGGTTAGAGATTTTCAATATCAAAGGACAAAAAGTCGCCACTCTTTTAGATGGTTATTTGCAAAGTGGTGATCAAAGAGTAGTCTGGAGCGGTAAAGACAATATGAATGTCCAGCAGTCTTCAGGGGTATATTTCTATCGTCTTACCACTGATAATTATCAAGCAGATAAGCGGATGATGCTATTGAAATAAATCGGCGATATTAAACCGTTAAATGCTCTTAAATAGAGCTGAAGTTAAGTTTCTAAAGGAATGTCTTGACTCGCATTCCTTTAGAAATTCTTTTGAGGTTAAAATAAAAGGAATAGGGTCAACACCTGCAGATCAGATAGATGATATTAACATATGAACTTGAAGAATCAATACGTATAGATAGATACCTCTCTTCACTTGACTTGGAGCTGCTGTTTTCAAGAAGCTTTATCGAAAAGCTACTTAAAGAGGAGAAGATACTCGTTAATTCGAAGCCTGTAAAAAAGAGCTATCTTTTAGAGGCTGGAGACGTCATTGAAATCAAAGCTAATAAAATCAAAAATAGCCGTACAGCTCTCCCCGACAACACTCTCCCTTTAGACATTATATTTGAAGATGACTACATAGCCATCTTAAATAAACAAGCTGGGGTACCGGTGCATCCATCACCAGGCAAATACAGCGGGACTATTGTTAACGCTCTGTTAAGCCGGTATGGTAATGAATTACCCTCCTTAGAAGATGAACAGAGACCTGGCATTGTTCATCGGTTAGACAAAAACACTTCAGGGCTAATGCTGATCGCAAAAGACGAACGCACCTTATCTAAACTGAGTAGACTCTTTGCTAAAAGAGAGGTGCAAAAAGGTTACAAAGCTATAGTTGTTGGCATACCCGACCCTCCATCTGGAACTATCGAAACAATGCTCGGCCGTAATCTAAAAGAGCGGACTAAAATGTCAGTAGTAAGTCAAGGTAGGCAAGCGATTACGGAATACAGAGTAGCCGAAACTATTGAAGCCTTTTCATTGTTAGAGGTCAACCTCATTACAGGTAGGACTCATCAGATACGTGTACATCTCGACCATATTGGACATCCCATCTTTGGAGATGAAGTATATGGGAGGAATAAGCTTTTGAGTAGAGTTCCACAGGTCTACAGAAAGAGGGTAGAGAACTATCTCGACAAACAAATGATCAGGCAGGCTTTACATTCTTACTCTCTAAGCTTTATACATCCAATAACAAAAGAAGAACTTAGTTTTGAGATAGGGCTACCAGAGGATATGCAGAACGCCTGGGATTGGCTTAAAAAACTCTTTGCAGTAGATTAAACTACTTCAATAGCTCAATAATATCTTCAGATTCGGACTTCTCAGCGTAAACAAGAGCATCCCAGCCTTCAGAGTCGACCTGCTCCTTATCTGCTCCCATTTTCAATAAATACTCTACCATTGGCTGATTTCTCAAGACGATAGCTCGCATCAAAGGGGACTCACTCTTTCTATTCCCTTGAACATTGATATCTGCTTTGTGTTCTACAAGAAGCTTAACCATATCCAAACTCCCTTTTTCAACACTCCAAAAAATAGCAGGGTATTGGTGTCGGCTATCCTTAGCGTTAGGATTTGCTTTGGCAGAAAGTAGAACTGAGGCCATCTCATAGTTATTTACCAAGATAGCGTCTATTAGTGGTGGATTACCTCTCGGTGTTTTATAGTTAGGCACCGCACCATATTTGAGTAATAGCTGAACCATTTTAGTATCGTTATTAGCGACTGCAGAGGGGAGAGGTGTCCAACTGTATTTATCCTTTTGATTAACGTTTGCACCAGCTTCAAGGAGCGCTTCGGCAACATCGTAGTGTCCAAACAGCACGGCATAGCGTAGCGGAGTAATCCCCTCTTTATTAGTTTGGTTAACGTCTATTTCTTGATTTAGCAGCGTATTCACTACGTTGAGCAGCCCATTTCGAGAAGCGAGAAGGAGTGAAGTAAAAGAATCGTTATTCAGCTGTTGATAGTCGATATCAGACTGGAGCATCATATTTAGAATATTCATCAAACCTTTGCCAGCAGCGTAAGTTAAGTCGTTAGCTTGCAGGTGTGTTTTAGTCTCTTTTAACAGCTCAGCCTCATATTTTTGCCTTAAATCGACTGATAGGGTATCGAGTATACTATCCGCTTTTTCGAGCTGAAGTTCGGCTAAAGTTTCGCTAAATTGAGTCACTATGATTCTATCGGGGTCTTCTGCTTTTATGCATCCCAACCCTGTCAGTCCGGTAATAAAGATGAATACAATCAGTAAATAGCGGATTGATTTCATTACTGATCTCTTCTTTTGAGCACTTGAAACTCATAGTCGTAGCAATTATTATCATCTCTGATGCCCTTTTCAGTTTCAGCAACATACCATTCTTTTTCATCGATGAGTGGGAAGAAGGTATCCCCTTTAAACTCAGCATAAATACGGGTTCGATAGATAGTATCGACACAGGGTAGAAACGCTTTATAGATAGCGGTGCCGCCGATAATGAATATCTCTTTATCGCTCCACAGCTCGCTCTGTTGTTCTATCAGCTCAAAAAACTCATCAATATTTTTGACAGTTATCACATCATCATTGATTTTGCGTGTAGTGATGACAATATTGATTCTGCCGGGGAGTGGTTGGTTTATCGACTCATATGTCTTTCTTCCCATCACCACTATATTTCCCAGCGTAAGGTTTTTGAAGTAGTTTAAGTCAGCGGGTAAGTCCCACGGCATTTTGTTTTCACATCCAATCACATCTTTCTCAGCCACTGCAACGACAATCGAGATCTGTTTCTTATAGTCTATAACTCTATTCATTTATTTCCTCTTAGCTACTATCGATCATATGTCGATCCTATGCTATAATTCACTTCTCTTTGTAAAGAAAATTTATCTCAGATATCGAATAAATAATTTGTCATCCACCGAAAACAGGTTATCTATGTTAGTAA
>JAJBBL010000011.1 GCA_020532365.1 Candidatus Cloacimonadota bacterium
CTCCCTCTCGGCGTTGTGCTATACATTGTGTAGAACGTAAGGACACCGTAGATGTGATTGGTTGGAATTCTAAGATAATCAGACACTTCTTTAATGGCTTCTTCGGACACGTAGTTCTGTGGGTGGTTATCTTGTATCTCGTGAAGAATATAGATTAAATTATCTTTTGTTGGTGGATATTTATCAAATATTTTCTGATACATAGCACTTCTCCCCTGCTAAGTTCTTTAAACTCAATTAACTACACACATTTCCATGAAAGCAAAGTGGAATTGCGGGTTTTACTCGGAAGCAACAACAAAATCTGTTACTACACGACCGTTAACTATATGTTCAGATACAATTTTTCTCGCTTTTTCAGGATTCAGGTACCCATAAGTTACTGTAGGTTTACCTTCCTCAATAATATCAGCAACTGGCTCCATAGAGGATAACCCTTTTTCACCAGTTTGAGTAACTAAGATATCCTTCAAAGTACGCTTCTCAATCTCTTCTATGAAAGTTTTCATTACATCACGAGCGCCCATAGCTATGCCAGAAGTACCCATTCCAACGACAATTTTGACGCGGCTTTCGCTTCCACGCAACTTCATATCTTGCTGAGCTTTCTCGCGGATCTTTCTAAGTTCTTCTAATGATTTCATACTCTACTCCTCATCGTTATTTTATTTATTGTTTTATAGTTTGGTTAACACGTCAACACCAACGCTCAAGGTTACCCTAAGAATGGGTATCTATAGTCTGTTGGTGGTGCAAAAGTCTCTTTTATTGAGCGAGCGGAGATCCAGCGCTGTAAGTTAAGTGCTGATCCAGCTTTGTCATTAGTACCTGATGCTCTACTTCCACCAAATGGCTGCTGACCAACTACTGCGCCGGTTGGTTTATCATTGATATAGAAGTTACCAGCGGAGTGTCTGAGTGCGTTACAAGCTTGATGGACGGCAATTCTATCTTGCGCGAAAATTGAGCCTGTGAGTCCGTATGGTGATGTTGTATCACAGAGGGTCAAGACTTTATCGAACTCTTTTTCTGGATATACGTAGACAGTGAGAACAGGGCCGAAAAGCTCTTCTTGCATTGTGACGTAGTGTGGGTTAGTAGTTTTGATGATAGTCGGTTGGATGAAATAGCCAACGGAGTCATCATAAGTTCCGCCACTAACAACTTCAGCGTCATTAGCTTTTTTAGCTCCATCAATATATGAAGCGAGTTTATCAAAGCTTGTTTTATCGATCACGGCGTTCATAAAGTTTGAGAAATCTTGAACGTCGCCAACTTTGACGGTGTCGAGCATCTCTTTCATCAACTTAATCCATTCAGGGTAAAGAGTGTCGGGGATATAGAGTCTTGAGAGGGCGCTACATTTTTGGCCTTGGAATTCAAAGGCGCCTCTTAAGCTGGCTACTGCAAGTGCTTTAACGTCTGCAGAAGCGTGGGCTACTATAAAGTCTTTTCCACCTGTTTCGCCAACGATACGTGGATATGTTTTATAGTTATCTATGTTACCTGAAATCCTCTTCCAAATAGAGTTAAACACACCTGTGCTACCGGTAAAGTGAACACCTGCCAAGTCAGGAGAGTCGACAATAAGGTCACCAATTTCGCTACCTGAGCCGGGAACAAAGTTGATAACGCCGTCGGGTAGTCCAGCTTCTTGTAATATTTTCATAATAAAATATCCGCTATAAACTGATGTTGAGGCAGGTTTCCAGATGGCGGTATTTCCCATCAAAGCAGGAGCTGTAGGGAGGTTTCCAGCGATTGAGGTAAAGTTAAACGGTGTGATAGCAAAGACGAACCCTTCAAGGCCTCTATATTCTGAGAGGTTCCATTCACCTTTGGGTGACACTAAGGGTTGTTGTTCGTATATTTGTTGTGCGTAATAGGGGTTAAAGTTCCAGAAGTCGATCAGTTCAGCTGCTGCGTCGATTTCTGCTTGGTGAGCGCTTTTACTTTGGCTAAGCATAGTAGCGGCATTTAGTATAGGTCTATATTTTGTGGAAAGAAGTTCTGCTGCTTTCAAGAAGATAGCTGCACGGTGTTGAAATGGCATAAGTTCCCATTCTTTTCTTGCGTTGAGTGCAGAGTTAATAGCATCTTTGATATTCTCTTTGTCAACTTTATGGTATTTCGCCAACTTCTTCTTATGGTTATGCGGTTGGATACAGTTACCGGTCGAGTTAGTAAACACTTCTTTACCGTTAATAATTGCGGGGATTTCAAAATAGTCGTTATCAAGTTCAGCAAGTTTTTGCTTAAGTAAATCTCTCTCTGCAGACCCTGGAGCGTAGGGTTTTACAGGCTCGTTAACGGGTTTCGGGATTGAAAAGTACATTTAAACCTCCAATGTAATAAGTTAGTATCAGGCAAGGGGAGGGTGATTTGGTTACGTCAAATTTAATTAAAAAAGACCTAAATATCATTCCATACCTCGCCTTCTTGTTTTGCACGTGGACGTTCTAATTTGCCACGCTCATCTTTTGCTCAGCTTTTTACAGGTGAACAAACCTCTTATATTGACTCACCAACTACTCTATTTCTGTTTTGGAGTCAAGTAAAAAAGAGTTAATAAGAGTTGGTCTCTTGACCCTAAGCAGAAATAGAAATTAGTTGAGATAATTTAGAGGGTAAATGATTAAAATATAGGGGGTAAAATCCTTGAAGTGTAGAAAAAAATTGACAAAATAGACATCAAATTCAAGTTCTGAAGTAGCTTTTATTTAATAAGGGGGATATTTTGGTTAACGAATTGATTAGAAAGAATAGGAGTTATCGTCGGTTTGACGGCTCACACAAAGTTTCAGATAGTATTTTGTTTGAGTTGGTTAACAATGCTCGTCTCTCCTCGTCGGCAGCTAATTTACAACCGTTACGTTATATGATAGTAAACAGTGCTGAGAAGGCTCAAGCGGTTTATGATACGGTAAAGTGGGCTGCTTATTTGCCGGATTGGGCGGGACCTAAGGTGGATGAGCGTCCATCGTCTTATATAGTGATTCTCGGTGATAAGAGTTATCCAAATTATCATTACATTGATGCAGGAATTGCTGTTCAGTCTATTTTATTAAGTGCTGTCGAGAAGGGGTTGGGTGGCTGTATCTTTGCATCGACAGATAAGGCAAAGTTGAGGGAAGAGCTCGATATAGACGTGGACTTAGAGGTTATTTTAGTTTTAGCGATCGGAAAGTCTTCAGAGAAGGTTATTCTGACAGAACTACCTCCGGGGGGAGACGTAAAATATTGGCGTGATGATTCTGATATTCACTATGTACCGAAGCGAAAATTAGAGGACATCATTGTCGCAACTTTTTCAGAACGAAACGAGTAAACATCACTATGCGTACGGCACTAATATCTTTACTTATTATTTTGATTGTGTTTTATCAGTACTTTTTAGATCACAAGCTTAACGAACACAAGTTTGGCCAGATATTATCCGGCTTGATTAACATATTTTGGAGCTTGTCGATTATATCGATCATAGCGGTCTTAATCCTGGAGAATCATAATCCTACCAAGACTTTATCGTGGATCATAGTATTCTTTTTCTTACCTCTTGTTGGATTAATCCTCTATTTTGTTTTCGGTAAAAATGTTCGCAAAAGCAAGATATACAATAAAAAAGAGACAGAAGACTATCTGAAAATAGAACATCTCGTAGAGATAGAGGACGATTATCACGGGGATATCGAGTACGCCTTAAGCCAAAACAACCTCATTCGACAGGTTAATAAACTGCTGGAAAACAACAATAAAGCATTTTTGACTCACCGTAATAGTATTGAAGTATACTGTGACGGGGTAGATGCGATCGATGCTATATGTGAGGAGATTGACAAAGCTAAGGAGAGTGTCCATTTTCAATTCTACATTATAAGGAGCGATGAAACAGGAGAGCTTGTCAAAAAGCATCTGATCAAAAAAGCGGGTGAAGGTGTTCAAGTCAGAGTTTTGTATGACGCAGTTGGCAGTTGGACTCTGACAAAAGAGTATATAGAATCTTTGCGACAAGGGGGTGTGGAGGTAGTTCCTTTTTCACCAGTTAAGTTCCCATTTATAAGCAGCAAGTTGAATTATCGTAATCACCGTAAGATAGTTGTCATTGATGGCAAAGTAGGTTTTGTAGGGGGGATCAACATTTCAGATAAGTACCGACATAAACCAAAATATTGGCGTGACACTCATTTACGATTAAAGGGTGATGCGGTTCATTCTTTGCAGGCCATATTTGCCAACGATTGGCTCTTTAGCACGGGTAAGGATTTGTTTGTTAAGAGTTATTTTCCTCAGATTGAGGAGAAGCAGCTCAATCCGATCCAGATTATATCCAGCGGTCCTGACTCCAACTGGGACACGATAATGCAGGGTTATTTTGCGATGATTTCCTCTGCCGAGGAGTATATTCATATCACGACCCCTTATTTAATATTAAATGAAAGTCTTTTAACTGCTATTAAGGTCGCTGCATTAAGTGGCATAGAAGTGAAAATAATAGTTCCTGGAGAGCCTGATCATAATGTTGTATATTGGGCATCCAGATCGTATTACAAAGAGCTTTTACGATCGGGCGTACGTCTTTATGAATACCAAAACGGCTTCATACACTCTAAGATTTTATCGGTTGACGGTATAGTCACTACGATAGGCTCCGCAAATATGGATATACGCAGCTTCATCCACAATTTTGAAGTGAACGCGGTGATCTACAGTATGGAGTTGACGGAGAAGATGAACAAGATATTCTTAGAGGATATGAGCAACAGTAAAGAGTTGTCATTAGAGGATTTGAAGAAGAGAAAGGTATTGGAGAAGATGCGTGATTCAACAGCTCGTTTATTTTCTCCTCTCTTATAACGGTATAAAAACAAGTGTGAAAACATAGGAGAATAAAATGAACTTAGGATGTCATATCTCAATATCCAACGGAATGGAGCTGATTTTCGAGCGTGCTGAAGAGGCTACTGCCAAATCAATCCAAATATTTGTTACTAATCAAAATCAGTGGTCTACAAGAACCCCTAAGCCGGATGAGGTTGCCGCTTTTTTAGAAAACAGACAGGAGTTTAATCCCTACACAATAGTGACACACAGTCGATATCTCATTAATTTGTGTAGCAATGACAAGGAAAAAGAGGAGAAATCGGTTAACGCTTTACGTGATGAATTGGCTCTTTGCGTTGAGTTTAAAATTCCTTATATAGTTTTGCATCCGGGATCGCATCTCGGCGAGGGAGAGGAGTGGGGGTTAGTAAAGATAGTTCAGAATTTAGATTTAATCATCGATGAATTCCCTGGGCTGACTACAAAAATTCTGCTTGAAACTACTGCAGGCCAAGGGACTAACCTCGGTTACAAATTCGAACATCTAAACTATATCTTGGAAAACACTCGCTATCCAGAGTGTATGGGTGTCTGTTTCGACACTTGCCACACTTTTGTTGCCGGTTATGACTTGAAAGATGACTACGATGGGGTGTTTGAAGAGTTTGATAGAATCGTCGGCTTAGACCAATTGAAAGTGTTTCACCTCAACGATACTAAGAAAGGGTTAGGCTCAAAGGTAGATAGACACGAGCATATCGGAAAAGGGGAGCTCGGTATCGGCGCTTTTGAAAGATTAATGAATGACCCTCGCTTTAAAGAGACACCGATGATCCTGGAAACACCGCAAGGTAAGGACTACGAAATGGATAAAGAAAACTTAAGAGTCCTTCGTAGTTTAAGGAAGTGAGACAGATGAAAAACATTGATCTAATCAGACAAGAGGCTCGAGCAATAATTAAACAGGCGGGTGAGATAATTCTTCAAGAGAAGAGAAGTCTTATGAAGATTGTCACGAAAAGCAACGAGTTTGACCTCGTCACCCAGCTCGACTTGAAAATAGAGAAATTTCTTAAGGAAGAGCTAAGTAAACTACTTCCCGATAGTAAATTTATCGCTGAAGAGACTGACTCTAAGCTGAAAGAGTATCCTCTATTGTGGGTGATAGATCCGCTTGATGGCACGACTAACTACGTGCATAATTTGCCGTTTTTTGCAGTGTCGGTAGCTCTGATGATTGATAACAGGCTTGAGCTCGGATTTGTTTACAACCCTGTAATGGACGAGTTTTTTGAAGCGGAGAGGGGTAAAGGAGCGTTACTCAATGGTGAAAAAATATCGGTATCAA
>JAJBBL010000009.1 GCA_020532365.1 Candidatus Cloacimonadota bacterium
GTAACAGATTTTGTTGTTGCTTCCGAGTAAAACCCGCAATTCCACTTTGCTTTTATGGAAATGTGTGTAGTTAATTGAGTTTAAAGAACTTAGCAGAGGAGAAGTGCTATGTATCAGAAAATATTTGATAAATATCCACCAACAAAAGATAATTTAATCTATATTCTTCACGAGATACAAGATAACCATCCACAGAACTACGTGTCCGAAGAAGCCATTAAAGAAGTGTCTGATTATCTTAGAATTCCAACCAATCACATCTACGGTGTCCTTACGTTCTACACAATGTATAGCACAACGCCGAGAGGGAGGTATGTTATTCGCTTATGTGAATCTCCCCCTTGTTTTGTAAAGGGGGCTAACACCATCCTCAAGGCGCTTAAGAAAACACTAAATATTCAGACAGGTGAGACGACCGCCGACGGTTTATTCACATTAGAGTTATGTGCTTGCTTAGGGTTGTGCGGAAACGCTCCTGTAATGATGATTAACAATGATTTTTATGCCGACCTCAATGAAGAAAAGGTAGAGAAGATCATTAAAAACATACAGGAGGAGAGCAAATGAATTATTTCAGAGGTCATATTTTAGTTTCAACCGATGAGTCATCCTTGTTGGCCGGCTCAAAAGAAGTCATTCAAGCGCTCAGAAATGAGTTACGAAAGAATAACTTAGTAGATGAAATTAACGTCTTAGAGACAGGTAGCTTAGGCTTTTTCGATCAAGGCGTATGTATGGTAGTTTACCCTGATAATGTCGTATACGGAAACATAACTCTTGCTCTTATACCCGAAATCGTTGAAGAACACCTTGTTAAAGGGCGTGTTGTTAAAGGACTTGTCTTAGAAGAGAGTATCAAAAAAGATATCCCTCTCGACTATGATAGACGAATAGTACTTCAAAACTCTGGAATAATTAACCCTGATGAGATCTATGATTACTTAGGCCGCGGCGGTTATGAAGCTTGGGAAAAGGTCCTACTCAATATGACCCCTGAGGAAGTGGTGCAAACCGTTAAGGACTCAGGTCTTAGAGGTAGAGGAGGAGCAGGATTTCCCACCGGCTTAAAATGGAGCTTCACCGCCCCATTAGAAGATAAACAAAAATATGTCGTAATAAACGCTGATGAAGGGGAACCAGGTACTTTCAAGGATCGCTTGATTATGGAGGGTGATCCTCATCAGCTAATAGAAGGTACTATGATTGCTGCCAGGGCAATTGGTGCTTCCAAGGCATTTATCTATGTTCGAGGAGAGTATAAGCTCTGTATTTCCAGGCTAAGAAATGCCATAAAGCAAGCTGAGGAATATGGCTTACTTGGAGAGAACATCTTAGGATCTGGCTTTAATTTATCCATCGATATCCGTGTGGGAGCCGGCGCTTATGTTTGCGGCGAAGAGACTGCTCTTATCGAGTCGATGGAAGGTAACAGAGGTACACCAAGAAGCAAACCACCATTCCCTGGACAGAAGGGCTTCTGGCAACATCCAACAGTTGTAAACAACGTTGAAACAATAACTAACGTGCCGTCAATTATCAAAAACGGTGCCGCTTGGTATAAGGCAATCGGAACCCCGGAATGTCCTGGCACTAAGGTATTCACCATCCTTGGTGATGTCTCGGTACCAGGTCTATGCGAAGTTGAAATGGGAACCACTCTACGCACAATCATCAACAAATATGGTGGTGGTATGAAGAAAGGGAGTAAGTTCAAAGCCGCATTAGTTGGTGGTGCTGCCGGTGTATTCTTAAGCGACAAAATGTTAGATGTCAAAATGGACTTCCACAACCTTGCAGAATATAAAGCTGTTTTAGGTTCTGGAGCCATACTTGTAATAAACGATTCAATGAGCTTGTTGGACATGTTGGAATCAATAGTAATATTCTTCCGTCATGAATCTTGTGGTAAGTGTGCACCTTGTCCCAACGGCTATGAACAGCTCTACAAAATAATCAAAACCATAAAGAGGGGTAAAGCTACAGAGGAAGATCTAAACAACATGCTTCTGATTGCAGAGACTATGAACGCCACCTCTTTTTGTGCCCTTGGACAGTCAGCATTATTGCCAGTTAAGAGCGCATTGGAGATGTTTAGAGAAGACTTCCTAATTCATATCAATACAGTTTAGCCCAAAACAACAGGCATTTAGTAGATGTGATGCATCAATCTGCAAGCATCGCTATTGATGGAAGGAAGACTTAAGTTCTTACAAACATTGGTATAATATAAACCGACACGGAGATGGGAGTAACAATCCCATCTCTGTATTTCAACGACAGATGATTTAGCATCCAAAACTTTCGAGGCGACATAAACATTTCAAACTTTTCCCTGGACAGTACTCTGTTTGAAACGTAAAAGGTCGTTCGGCGTTATAAAGATAAAAGAGGGGAATATGAACGAGCAAGAAATCATAGCTAAAGCCAAAACTGATGTATCAGCATTCGACTACTTGTACGACAAGTATTTTCTACAGATCTATAAGTTTGTTATGTTGCGAGTTAGGGATAGGGATATCGCTAACGAAGTTGTATCAGATGTCTTCTACAAGGCAATGAGTAAACTTCATACATTTAAATGGCGCTCGGTACCATTTTCCTCTTGGCTCTACAGAATAGCAATGAATGAAATCAGCAATTATTATCGTCGTGAAGAGAGAAAACGTAAATTAGTAGGTGTACTTATTCACGAGTCCGACGAACCTTACGGTTCTGTAACCTATGAAGAAGCACAGTCTTATGACTTTCTTCATAAATATATCAAGATGCTCCCACAAAGGGATCAAGATGTGATCGTCTTCAGGTATATGGAGAAAAAAAGCTTTGAGGAAATATCACAAATATTCGGCAAAAAAGAGGGTTACGTAAGAGTTATTTTGCATAGAGCCTTGAAAAAATTAGAACAATCATTACCTAAAGAGGTTATTGAAAATGTCGGTCGAAAAGTATCTTGAAAATATAAGAGTGCCTGAAGTGCACCCTTGCCCATTCTCTGTCAGACTTAAGCACAACCTGAGAAGAAGCATCTATGAAAAAAGAAGAAGAATAGAGCTTACATTAAAAGTTACAAGCAGCCTTGGCATCGTTGTATCTATCTTTACGATTGTTATGATCTACAACCCATCACTGGCAAATAACTTGCATAACAATCTACTCTACAAAACCGGAGTGGTGAAAACCGAAGCTATAGACTTCGAACAACTACTGGCTGAAAAAAGACAAACTGAAATTGAACTGCCACTTGACCAGGGCATCGCCTTAGGTATGAAACAAAACGTCTCGCAAGGATTTGAAGATGGGCAAGCATTCCAAGTTAACGAACTTTCAGAACTACCTGAAGAAAAACCGTATATAATCAGAAAAGTAAGGGATAAAAACAACAGAACTATCTACCTGATTAGCGATGTTAATAAGAGAAACTAAGCTCTTTTTCTCTTATTGAATTAAGCTTTGTCTTATACGAACTCTTTAAATTCAATGAAGCAATACACTGTCCTTATTGGAATCGAATAAAAAAGATCTGCCTACCGTTACTTTGTCAAAAACAAGCTAACTATATGCCTACTATGGAGTAAGTAACCAGTAATACCGTAGTCGGCTATGGGCCGGCTACGGTATTACCCCTTATATCCCCCTAAGAAGATAGTAGGGGAAACTATGTATAAATCTATAGTGCTTCTTCGTCTGGATATTTCTGTCTGACAGATCTAAGAACATCAATAATATCAACAAAGATATCGATTAGTTCGGGATCGAATTGTTTGCCAGCTTGACTAACCATTTCGTTTATTACATCTTCCTCTGTCCAGGCAGATTTATAGGAGCGTCGAGAGGATAAAGCATCATAAACGTCTGAAATTGAAACTATTCTGGCCCATAAAGATATCTCTTCTTTCTCTTTGCCTCTCGCCTTTCCATTCTCTAACTTGAAGCCTGGCAAAGGTTTCGCTGTTTCGAAGTCAACGTGCCCAGGATAGCCAAAGCCGTCCCATCTTTCGTGGTGATTCAGGGCAATTTCTTGAGACATTTCATCAAGTTCTGACTGTTTATTCATAAACAGTTGAGCACCTGCACAGGCGTGTGTTTTCATCACAGCATATTCCTCATCAGTCAGTTTCGACGGTTTTTTCAATATTGCATCAGGTATGGCGACTTTTCCAATATCGTGGAGCATTGCTGCGATTCTTATAGTATCCTTATTTCGCTTTATTTCAATGGTGTCTATACCCTTACGGGTAGCCCATTCCTCATAAATTTCAGCTGAATAAGCTCCTACTCTGTTAGCGTGTGCACCGGTTTCTTTAGGATCTCTAAGCTCGGCAACCTTGATCATTCTAAGAATAATTGCTCTGGTCATCTCAGCTCTTTCAAGTGCCACTGCAGCATTGTTAGCAAAATGTTTAACTAAAGGTATATCCTCTTCAAGGAAAGGTATTATTTTCCCATAGTCATCCTGAGCGTTGATTAATTGTAACACTCCGACGATACGATCTCCGTTTGTTTTGAGCGGAATCGTTAAGACTGATGTAGTTTTATAGTCTGACGTTTTATCAAATTCTTTATTAAAGCTATAAGGCACGTTTTGAGGTAAATGATAGACATCCGGTAAATTCAAAATCTGCCCAGTTTCTGCAACATATCCAGCAATAGACTTTGAGTCTATAGGCATCTTAAACGTACTATAAATCAGCTTTTTACCAGGCTCCAACCTTTTGAGCAGAGTATTATTCTGCGTATAGTTGAAATAGAGCGTATTCTCTTCACATCTATAAATCGAGCCTGCGTCTGCCTGAGTAAATTTCTTTGCTTCAGACAGAATCGTCTCCATAAGAATATCCACGTCCTTAATTTGGGTCATCAAGTTGCCAAGTTTAATAATCTCTTCCAACTTCTGCTTCTCAGTTAACATCGCTCCTCCTGTCCATGTTTATCTATCTATATTCTATCTAAAATTTGCCCTAAGCCAAATGCTTAAGCAGCTCCTGTACCACTTGCTGCGCATTGATCCCTTCAGCTTCTGCTGCAAAAGAGACTATCACACGGTGTTGCAAAACAATTACCGCAACCTGCTTTACATCTTCCTCAGAAGGGGTAACTCGCCCATCCAAAGCCGCTCTCGTCTTAGCAGCTAACACCAAATATTGAGAGGCTCGAGGACCGGCACCCCAACTTACCCATTTCTTCACAAAGTCGGGCGATTCTGCTGAATCAGGCCTTGTCGAGCGTGCCAATTTAACCGCAAAGTCCAATACATGCTCACTGACCGGCAGTGTCAAAATCATCTGCTGCATTGCTAAAATATCGTTGGGAGAGAGTATCGAGTTGATTTCTTTTGTAGTCTCCGAAGTTGTTTTAAGCACTATCTCTTTTTCCTCTTCATAGGTTGGGTAGTAGATATTTATATTGAACATAAAACGGTCCAGCTGAGCTTCTGGAAGTGGATACGTACCCTCCTGCTCTATCGGATTTTGCGTTGCAAGAACAAGGAACGGTTTCTCAAGATCATGAGTATGATTACCAGCCGTCACTTGATATTCCTGCATAGCTTGAAGCAAAGCTGACTGAGTCTTTGGCGGGGTTCTATTAATTTCGTCTGCTAAAATTATGTTAGCAAAAACAGGCCCTTGGATATACTCAAAATATCTCTTTCCGTTCTCTTTGCTTTCGGCAAGAATATCGGTGCCTGTTATGTCTGAAGGCATAAGGTCTGGCGTAAACTGGATGCGACTAAACTTAAGATTCAACGTCTTTGCTAAGGTCGAAATCAAGAGAGTCTTGGCTAATCCAGGAACACCCTCTATAAGGCAATGTCCGTTGGCAAACAGAGCGATCAATATCTCATCTATTACCTTGTCTTGACCAATAATAACTTTCCTAATCTCTTGCAAAATCAACTGCTTATCAGACTTTAGTCTCTCTAACAACAACATTCTATCTTTCTCATTATTCATTCAACTCTTCTCCTTCACTAAAGATGTTTATCAAACGCATCCCTACATAACTATATGACATTAAACCAATTACTATAATCAGGAATCCTGTCAAGATGTGAGAAAATAACATTATCGAACTGACACTGTCAACCTCCATCCCAAAACCGACCCCAAATATCAATACCA
>JAJBBL010000133.1 GCA_020532365.1 Candidatus Cloacimonadota bacterium
AGGGGTGGCGTAGATGCAGATAGAGTAAGTATTTCCAAGAAGCTCACAATGCGTGAAATGCACGGCTTTACTGTAACGGTACAGCTGGTTGATGAGCAGGAAGATGGTGTTCGTTCTGTAATCGAGAATTTAGACTACGATATAGTCGGCATTGGTTCTATAGAGGCTCCAACCGCTATCTCTGAAACATTTTACGATTTATATAAAACTTTAGCAGATAACTTCGAGACTTCTTATTTAAGAAGTCTCCCATTTCAACGCCCTTCGATGTTAATTCTGACACAAGATAGTGAGCAATTCAACTCGGTATTAGAGCCGTACGTGAAATGGAAGAAGGCTAAAGGATACGATATCTCGATAGTTAAGAAGTCAGAAATAGGTGCTAATCCGGACCGTAATCAGATCCGTTCCTTCATAAAAAACTTCTACTCAGAGGCGGAGATTAAACCCGAGTTTTTACTGTTGATCGGTAATGCTCGAGGTGGAAATGCTGGAATGCCGATGCCAGCGTTTGAGAAAACGCGGGACAGTGAGATTTGTGCGACAGATCTTCCTTATACAATGATTGAAGGTGAAGATTATTTACCGGAGATGATTGTCGGTAGATTTTCAGTATCTAACGATCAAGATTTATCTAAAATAGTTGCTAAGACTGTAGCATACGAAAAGAACCCCTATATGGTTAACACAGAATGGATGGAAAGAGCTCTCATAGTCGGAGCAAACTATTCAAGTACTTCCCCTATGCCTGTTACCCCTGTGTTAATGTCTCAATGGTTAGCCGATCTGTATAACGAAGTTGGCTATACTGAGGTAGACACGGTCTTCTGGCGTCCAGAGACTGGTGATGGCGGTAATGGTACCGGCAGGGTTATGGATTCATTAAATAAAGGGGCTCAAATAGTTAGTTATAGAGGGTGGGGTGACGCTAATGGTTGGCACTATCCTGAGTTTAGAATCAATCATTTAGAGCGTTATATTAACAGCGGCTTAAAGATGCCAGTGGTTACCTCCATTGTGTGTAATACCGGTGACTATGGTAGCAAAAACTTAGCTGCCTGTTTTGGCGAATACTGGATGTTGATGGGCACTCAAACTAACTTAAACGGCGCAGTAGCTTTCCTCGGCCCATCATACTTATACACGAGTACAGAGTTTAATAACTCGATCTCAGTAGGAACACACTGGGGAATGCAGAAAGAGGGGATTAGTACTTTCGGTGCTGCTGCGATACGGGGTAAATTAGAGCTGTATAAAAGCTATCCACTCCATCGAGATCTTGGCAATGAAGTTGAATTCTACTTCCACGTTTATAACGTGTTGTCAGACCCTTCTTTAAAAGTATGGTCAAAAGTTCCCAATAGAATGAGTGTCGACCTTCCAACAGCTATAGATAGGACACAAAATCACATAGCGTTTGACGCCCCTAATCTTTCAGGCGGAAGCGTGACAATCACTCGTGACAACATTAACTATGAGCTGTATAAGATTGAAAATGAGAGAGCGCTAATCCCGTTAAACCCGGAAGAGAGTGGTGATATAAAAATTACTATCACTAAAGAAAATTACGTCCCTATCGAGAGAACTATTAAAGTCGACTCAGCTGGAAATATTGCCCTGAAAGAGCATAATTTTGGTAACACAGTTTTGCTACCAGGTGACGAGATTACCTTGAGTGCAACCCTTAAAAATTATAGTAGTGCCGATGTGTCTGACGTGATAGCAACCTTATCGACTAATGCCACTGAGTATGTTACGATTATAGATAATGAGGTCAACTTTGGCGCAATTAAAGCTAACAGTGAGACAAACGGCTCATTTAAGCTGCAAGTATCACCAGAGTGTCCACGTCATCAAATAATAGAGTTTACCTTAAACATAGCACCAACTAATGAGACTGCTAAACTCCAAGCCTTAATCGGAGGCCTTCTTATCGACGTTAAAGAGGGAATAGTAAAAAGCTCTAATGGTATTTTAATGCCTGGTGCTACTGAAAATATTGAGGTGACGATACAGAGCTTAGGTGAAGTAGATGTCCATAATCTAACTGCTAAGATAACCCCAAAGACTGATGCAGTCACCTTGGCGAACGATACCATTGAGTTCGGAAATATCTTAGCAAGTGGTGAAGCAGCAGCTCAATTTAGTGTCACTGCCCAGAGCGATGCATTTGTTGGACGTCAGGTTTACTTCCATTTAGAGTTCAAAGACGATAGGGGATTCGAAGCAGAAGCTTACTTCAATATCACCATTGGCGATGTTGATAACACAGCCCCGACCGGTCCAGATGCATACGGATATTACGCCTATGACAGCAATGACAAAGACTACGATCAAGTGCCTGTTTATGAGTGGATTAACATAGATCCCAAGGAGGGTGGTGCTGGAACAGATCGTTGGACAAATGACGACGAATCGTTTGTTATAGACTTACCATTTACCTTCCGTTATTACGGCATTGACTATAATGAGGTCAATATCTGCTCGAATGGTTGGATTTCGTTTATTCCAACTTGGGAGGCAAACTTCCGTAACTGGCCAATCCCAGCTCCACTCAATCCTAAAGGGATTATAGCAGCGCTTTGGGATGACCTCAAAGGGTTAAAAGAGGTCGACAGCCAAGTTAGATTAGCCTATCATTACGATGTAAGTAATAATAGATTTATAATTAGCTGGCTCGATACTTATAACATCGGTAATTTAACTTCGTTGGGACTCGAGAAGTTCCAAATCATTTTAGAGCCTAAAAATGGTGAAGATGGAGATATTACCTTCCAATACCATACTTTATGGAATCTGAACAGCACAAGAAACTACAGTTCCACCGGTATTATGAACCATCGCAGTAACGTCGGTTTGGAATACTCCTATGCAAGTGTTTATCCTGCTTCAGCATCACCTTTAAAAGGCGGAATGGCTGTTAAATTCACTACTACACCACCAGATAACTATGTTTCGGCCGATATGCCAACACTCCCGGTAATGACTACTAAATTAAACAGAAACTACCCTAACCCTTTCAACCCAGAAACAACTATTGAGTTCGACTTAAGCGTTAGCAGTAAAGTTCAATTAGAAGTATATAACATTATAGGTCAAAAGATTAGAACACTTGTCGATAATAACTTAGAGACAGGTAGACATAGCTACGTTTGGAATGGTAAGGATGATTTAGGGCGCGATGTTGGAAGTGGAGTCTATCTTTATAAACTGAAAACTCCAAGTACAACAGACTTGCGACGTATGATCCTAATTAAATAAAACTTAACCCCTGAAGGGTAAAATATCTGCAGACAGCTCGGTTATAATATCGGGCTGTCTTTTTTTGTATTAGTATTGGCTCGGTTTGAATGGAGTATAGAGGTTGCGAAACATCTCTCAGCTTGACAAATAATCGGTGTCGACAGACTCTTAGCTAATGAATATGTTATTCAAAAAGAGGTAATTATGAGCGAACAGATGGATATTTTTGGTAGCGCCAAAAGAGATGTCTATGTCCCTTTAGCAGAACTGTGCCGCCCACAAAGACTTGAGGAGGTCATAGGGCAAGAAAAGCTACTCAACGAAGGATCTTTATTATGGAAAATGTTGAGCAGCGAGAGTTTATCATCTTTCATATTATGGGGACCACCCGGCTGTGGAAAGACGACTATTGCCCGCTTGATATCTCAGATGGGGAAGTATGAGTTTATCTCTTTTAGTGCGGTTTTAAACGGTATAAAGGAGGTTAAACAGGTGATGACCTCTGCCGAGAATAATATCAGATTCTCCCAGAAACCGACGGTTATTTTTATCGATGAAATCCATCGCTTTAATAAAGCACAGCAGGACGCTTTTCTCCCCTTTATTGAAAAAGGCTCGATCGTTTTGATAGGGGCTACGACCGAAAACCCTTCATTTGAAATCAATTCGGCTCTTTTAAGTCGCTGTCATATCTTCGTGCTCGAACAGCTCAATGATGATGGATTAAAGAAAATAATTCATCGCGCATTAGAAAAATATAATCCTGACAATATAGAGCTCTCGGAAGATATAATCGACTTTTTAGTTCAGCAGGGTGGAGGTGACGCTCGCCGCTCTTTAAACAGCTTGGAGGCTGTATTGGAACACACACCTTCAGGTGAGCAGGTAACTTTAGAGAGCGTAAGAAATATCTTAGCTAACAAGCCTTTTATATACGACAAACAAAACGAGGAGCATTACAATCATATTTCGGCACTACATAAGTCATTGAGGGCGAGTGATCCCCAAGCGGCTCTATATTGGTTAGCCAGGATGCTTGAAGCGGGAGAAGATCCAATGTATATAACGAGGAGACTGGTTCGGTTTGCTTCTGAAGATGTAGGGTTAGCGGATCCTAATGCTTTGTTACAAGCGATAGCGGCAAAAGATGCTCTTCACTTTATCGGTATGCCAGAGGCGAGTAACGCACTCGCTCAGCTTGTAGTTTATTTGGCGACAGCCCCTAAAAGTAACTCGCTTTATACCGCTTACAATAAGGCGGCTAAAGATGCGCGAGCAACCGGTCATATGCCAGTACCCCTTGCAGTTAGAAATGCACCAACAAAGCTAATGAAAGAACTCGACTATGGTAAAGATTATAAATATGCACACGACTTTGAAAACAACTATGCCTACGTTCGCTGCTTCCCAGACAAAATGGGCGAAAAAGTTTACTACAACCCTTCAGAATACGGCTTTGAAAGAGATATAAAAAAGAGACTCGATTGGTGGGAAAAGCTCAAACAGAACCAGCTAAGAAGAGAAAAAGACGCGGATAAATAACCTTCAGTTTCCTGTAGGAGATGCGGCTTGCTCTATCAGTTAGAGCTTTTATGCCTGGATTTCACAGATATATTGGAGCCAGAATTGTAGTGTCCATTATCCCTTTTTTCTTTGTTTGTTAGGTTTTCCATAAACTTTAGGCACTAATCGTGTTGACTTTTTGATGATCTCGGGCAGAGCAAGCCACTGCCCCTACGAAATCCGCCTGATAAACAGAGGTAATTCCTAACATTTGTATGGAGCCCATTGATTTATCGATTTATTCCGTAGGGGTAGGGCTTGCTCTACCAGCCAGTGCTTTTTCGTTTGAATTTCACATTATTATAAAGAGCCAGAATTGTAGTGCCCATTATCCCCTTTTTTCTTTGTTTGTTAGGTTTTCCATAAACTTTAGGCGCTAATCGTGTTGACTTTTTGATGATCTCGGGCAGAGCAAGCCGCTGCCCCTACGAAATCCGCCGATTAAATATTTGGGATTCTTAACGATTGCGTGAATTCAAAAGGATTTGATGACTGCTGGTAGCGATGCTATCCCTACATACACATCTGGTAAACGGAGATAACCCCTCTCCTCACCCTATAGGAATCATAGGAGAATAGTTGTAGGCGGCCTATAGCCGCCTACAACTATTCTCCTTACTATCCCCTTGGATGAAGATTTTTATATGGTTGACAGGCAATGAGATACAAAGTCAAAGCGAAATAGTCTTTGACATGTTATCAGGTTGAGCTGGATTGGGGCTAAAGAAGAGGGGAATTATCCTACTAAAAAAGAGGGATCTATTATGAGTAAAAAATCAAAAATTCAAGAGCTTGCTGACGATTTGAGTTACCGCTCCGCTGGTAGTGTTCTATCAATTTACCAAATTAAGCCTGAGCTCAGGCATTTGGCGTCTAAAACTATCCAAAATTACTTGGAATTGCCACTTTCCGTGCAGATGGCAGTTAAGTTGTCTTATGAGATAAGTGGAACTTTTGGAACTAAGGTCGGTAAGAAAGGTGGTTTTGTGTTTCAGATGTCGCACGGCACCCAGCAAATCAAAAAATATGACCCAAAAACTTATAGAAAGAATAGTGAGAATACACCGCTCCGCAAGCGTTCCCGTCTAATAATGCAACAAGCCTCTCAATTCCCTTTAGCAGAGCGTAAAGACAAGGTTAGAGAGCTTTACAAAACAATGCCCTACAATCTATCCCAAACAGACCCGGTTAAGCTAAGAATGAAAAACTTTTACTTCGATAATGAGACTCTAAAAGAC
>JAJBBL010000197.1 GCA_020532365.1 Candidatus Cloacimonadota bacterium
CGAAACCTAATTGTAGACCGTCAAGAGTGCCAAGTTCGATTTTACCACCTAAGGTATTCCTTTTGAATGTACCGCCACTCGTCACGCTTCCATCGTCCGCTGTGATTCCATCCACACTTCTTACACTTTCACCTTGGGTAGCAAGAATACTGAGCGAGCCGAAACGAAGTCGACCAGATACACCTCTGATGTTACGGTTGCTTAAAAGAAAAGTACCGTAATCTGGTGATGAGTCGATCAAATCAAGGTCCAGAAATGGCAAGGAAAAGCCGAGTGTATATCTATTAATTGATTGTTTACTCGATGATTCGTAAGAGGATAGGTAGAGTCTACCTCTGAAAGCGAACCATTTTTTATTTGCGTAAAGGTTCATTCTAAAACTTGCGTCGTTAAGGTCGCTTGCTATACTCTCATCATCTATCGAGTTATCCCTTACGTTGGATGTAAACAGAGCATCGCCTCTTAAGTTTAAGGGTAATGAATCGAAGAATGAAGGCTTCCCTGCAACTTTATACCCCCAGTTTTGTGAGGAGACACTCTTTCCAGATTTAAGGTTAGCCTTTACTTGGAAGTCATAAACGCCATTAGTAGGCTGCTCAATTGTGTAAACAACTAATGGAGCCGATATTTTAGCACTTTTTGTGACGTCCCTTCCGTTAACGTAAAGCCTTAAACTGTTAGTATCGAGTTCGTTTTCTAACCCGTAAAACGAGGCAGCAAAGACAAGGTCTTGGTTTGGTCTAACCTCTAAGTCGTCGTTCAACAGGATAAAGTTCAATGAGGTTGGCAAAGCGGAAGCGCCGACTAATAGTTTGAACGGATTATGCAAGTTTTCGGGCAATGATTTAGCCCCTTGGTTACTTTTTAGCTGAAAGTAATATTCATAGCCGGTGATAGGTGGTTTTGCCGCTGGAAGAGTAAAAGTGATCAGATCATATGTAATCTCTGAAGGGTACATCACTATCTCTTTATAGGAAAGCTCACCTATAGCTCTGTAAAAAAGGGTAGCTTCATTAATCGCAATCTTTTCTCCAGTCAGCTGAAGAGTGAGATCTGTGGAGCGATCTTGGTTGGCGTTGACAGGTTGCGAATGCTGTAAAATCACATTAGCGTTCAACGAAGCGACTAATAAGAGGAGGAGAAGCAAACTATATTTTTTCATCACTCACCTCTATTCAAGCTCTACTTCAATTACTTTAGTTTGTCCATCCTCATTCATTAAGTTGATTCTTAGCAGATCGCCATTAGAGTCACCTTCTAATCCTTCTAACCATTCAGGATCAATTCCTTCAGTTTTATGAACGTCGGTGCTACCATCAGAGGATGAAGTACCGGTCATACCTGCTGAAACAGATATAGAAGACCCCGTTATTTTGTTAAGTAAATCGAAAACCCCTTGGAGGGTAATTACAGTTGTATTACCGTTCTCATCCACAAAGACAAACCCTTCAGTACCTTTGACCGAAGCAACGGTAGTAGGGGTTTCTATCTTGTACTCACCTTTCCCTTTGTTGACCTTAGAGAAGGCGTTCCCAACTTGAAGAAACATACTCTTGTTTAGCTTGTCGTCCACCTTGTCCGCGTTGATCGTTAGTATACTGTTGGCAAACAGTTTCATATTAGCACCGTCGTCGACGAATTTGATCATAGCAAACGATTCGTCACCACTAATCAACTTGTCCTGATTTACAAGAGGCGCCCCGTCACTTATAGTTGTCTGATCACCACCTCTAAGAAGCTCGATTTCACCCTTAGTTTTCAGAGTGAGAGCGACAGGTGTGGAAGCAAAACAGAGACTACTCAGTAATGTTAAAAGCGCCAGAGATATAATTATATTTTTCATTTTAACCCCCTTTAGTCAGTAACTTCCACTTTTTTAATCGTTCTGCTCAACAGCTCGTTAAGTAGAGCTTCTGCATCAGCTCCTCTATACACTACGCCGTTATATTCAATTTCCCCTGTCGGCAGGTAGCCATCGGCAATAAACTGTAAAATGAGAGGGGTTCTCAAGCTCATCAAAAAGTCCATATAAGCTTCATTGTCGACTGTATCAGTCATCTCATCTTGTGTCTTGAAAGTAAATATGTTGTAGTTACTTTTTAATATGGCAGTGGCGTCACGCCCCGCTGGGTCTATAAGATTAGCTGAAACTTGCCAAGCATAGTATCTTCCGTCTTTAAAAGGGATATACCCAGAATAATAAGTGTCGGAAATACCGTCCACATCAGCCAACACCATCCCGCCGGTCTCCACAAAACCAGGAGTAACCATATAAGGATCATCAAATTCTTTCAAAACAAAGCGAAACTTTGTATCGCTTGCGCCAGCTAAATTGCTCGACCAAATGAAAGTTAAAGGTGTGTCACTAACAGTCGGTATCTTTCCACCAAGTTGATTGCCAGGCCGTACGAGAAAGATACCACTCGGGTTTTTTATCCTGAAAGTATGGCTTGCTTCAGGGGAGAGTGGTTTGTGATCTCTCTCTTCAAACTGCACAGTAAAAGTATATTTGCCATCCGGGAACAACCCTGTATCAAATACCACATCACGAACTTTCGGTATTTTATCCATAATGTCTGCGGGTGAAATCTTAGGTTCTGGTCGGCTAAACAGTGGAGAATCAGCATCAACAAAGATATCACGGTTAGTTAGAATAAGAGTCTCTCCCGCTTGTAAACCCGGTTTGTATCTCGAACGTGAATCTACCAAGAGATCATCATTGAGCAAAAACTTAAAGCGGAGATAAACATCATTTAGTTCAACGTTTTCATTGTTTCTAATCGTTAATCTAAAGAATTCCGGCTGGTTTTCCGGCACATTAGTGTCGAAGCTCGAAATCCTTAATACGTTGTAGTGCTGCTGCCCGCTGAGGTTAACTGAAATAGAGTTTACATCGGCGAAGAGCGTAACACTAAGAAGTAATATTAGTAGTGAACTTACTATAATTCTCATAGTAGACTCCTCAATATATAATGGGTTGATACTGCCTTTTTTGCGGCTAATACCGCCTTAATTAATAAGTTAAAGAAATACAAGAAGAGCATAATTGCCTCCGACTTCGAGCTAAGTTTAACCACTCTTTCAAAAGAGATTGATACCCCCATATTTTCTAACAGGGTGTCGTCGATAACTTGTTGTAGATCCTTAGTCACCCTAAATAAATAAACTAATATAAATATGCTTTCTGTCAAGGAAAAGTATCGTAGCCGAGATAAAAAAAGATAAGCGAAACATTACCCCGAACGAAATCTTGAGCTTAAAGGGTGAATAAGAGCTGTCCTGGTAACACGAGCTAATCCACAAAGAGTGCGAAAGTGAAGAAATATTTGCCTATCGTACAAAGAGGGTTAAATTAAATGGTAAAATGAAGGTGTGACAGAGAATAGACGATAACTCGGATAAATATCGGTTGCCATAAACCGTTTATCCCTTTTGAAATTGGAGAATAGATGATGCTAAAGATTGAAAATTGTATAGTATGCCCACAAAACTGCGGCGTTAATCGATACGTTGAGTTAGGCTATTGTCGTGCAGGTGCCAAAGTGAAGATCAACAGTCATCAACTTCACTACGGCGAAGAGCCTAACTTGAGTGGCCTTAAAGGTAGTGGAACAATCTTCTTTTCCCATTGTAATATGAGATGTGTGTACTGCCAAAATTTCACCATAAGTCATTTTGCTTGGGGGAGGGAGGTTGAGAACGAAGAACTGGCTGAAATGATGCTTGATTTAGAGAGAAAAGGGGCACACAACATAAATTTAGTTTCACCTACCCATTATACTCCACAGATTATTGAGGCGATCAGAGTAGCTAAAGATCGAGGCCTGTCGGTACCTATAGTATGGAACAGTAACGCTTATGAGAAGGTAGAAACCTTGCGGTTGCTTGAAGGATTGGTGGACATATATTTGCCAGATTTTCGTTATTTTTCAGATCAAGCTGCTGCCAAATACTCTGAGGTAGACGATTATTCTCAAGTTGCAACTGAGGCTATAAAAGAGATGTATCGTCAAGTGGGACATATCCAAGAGCTCGACGGGGTTGCTGTTTCCGGTTTGATGATTCGTATTTTAGTGTTACCAGAGGACGTCGGTGAGTCGAAAAAGACTTTGGAATGGATATTTAACAACTTAGGTAATGAAACGTATCTTAGTGTAATGGCGCAATATTATCCTACTTATCTATCTTCGACGTATTCCGAGTTAGATAAAAGGTTGACTATTGATGACTATGATATTATATTAGAAGCTCTTAATTCTTATGGCTTTGAGAAAGGTTATGTGCAAGACAAGGGGTAGTTTAGCCTTCCCCAACACTATAGTAAAGAATTTAGTATATTAGAGGTGAATGTATGTCAAAAGAAAGTAAAAATGCTCTTAAGTATGATTTGGTGATAATTGGTGCAGGACCTGCAGGTTTAGCGGCCGGCATTTATGCCGCCAGGGGTGGACTTAAAACTGTTATATTTGAAAGAGGATTAGTCGGCGGACAGATAGTAACTACTGCAGACGTCGATAACTATCCCGGTTTTGAAGAGACTATTAACGGCTTTGACTTAGTAGAAAAGATGAAGAAACAGGCGGAGAGGTTTAAGGCTGAGTTTAGAAACGAAGAGGTTACTGCTATCAGCTTGGAAGGGATATGTAAAATAGTGGAGACCGATACAGCCACTTACCGTACTAAAGCGATTATTTTTGCTACTGGTGCCAATCCAAGAAAGCTGGCAGTACCAGGCGAAGAGAGGCTTACAGGTAGAGGGGTATCGTATTGTGCTACTTGTGACGGCGCTTTCTATCGTGAAAAAGTAGTAGCAGTAGTTGGTGGTGGCGACTCTGCAGTGGAGGAGGCGATATTCTTAACCAACTTCGCTAAAAAAGTGTATATAATACACCGTCGAGATCAGCTACGCGCAGTTCACGCCGTACAGCAACGGGCGTTTAAAAATCCAAAGATAGAGGTGATCTGGGATACGGTTGTGCATAGCATTGAAGGGGACGAACAATTAGAGAAGCTCGTTTTATTCAACCGAGTTAAAGACAAAATCTCTATGTTACCGGTTGACGGAGTATTCATCTACGTTGGGACTATTCCCAATAATCAGCTGGTAGAATCGAGGATTGAGCTCGACTCTTCCGGTTTTGTGATTACAGGTGGAGATATGCAGACAAATATCCCCGGGGTGTATGCAGCGGGCGACTTAGTTCATAAAGTTCTCAGACAGGTAGTTACAGCTGTAAGCGATGGTGCTACAGCAGCTTTTTCAGCGGAGAAATGGATTCAGCAAAATATGGAGTACTTTAACGAAGAAAATGAGTTGGTTTTGAAATAGAGTCAGCTTGTATTAAATAATGAAAAGAGACCCTTCTAACTGACGAAGGGTCTCTTTCTCTTTTCATGTTTTCCTTACTCACTCGGCCAGATTAACGGTTATATATTGATAATCGTCAGACCCTGAGAGTACATACAATAGAATTATATTTCTCTGTTCTTTCTCGAACTTTCCTTTAGCTTCGGTTGTAAGCTTGTTGTAGTCAACTAAGTCGGATACCTTTTGCCTATTTATCTCTTGGATAACCATACCTGGCTTGAGACCTGCACGTTGAGCTGGAGTGTTTGGAGTTACTTTAGTAATGACTACTCCGAAATCAGCAACGATCTGGTTTTTAGTAGCAAAGTCGTCAGTCAGCCCTTGTACATCTAACCCTAACCAATGTGAGTTTTGTTTGGCAGGTTGGCTATTATTTCCTTCAGTAGAGGATAGTTCTGTCAAAATGACATATAGAGACTTACGCTGGTTATTACGAACTACCTCTACCGGTATACGCTTCCCTACTATAGCGTTAGCCACAAGGATACGGAAATGAGAGACGTTTTTTACCGATTCATAATTAA
Source organism: Candidatus Cloacimonadota bacterium (assembly GCA_020532365.1). Classification (GTDB taxonomy): domain Bacteria; phylum Cloacimonadota; class Cloacimonadia; order Cloacimonadales; family JAJBBL01; genus JAJBBL01. The sequence continues at coordinate 5,893 of JAJBBL010000197.1, forward strand.
ACTTTAGGATAACATCACCGTTTTTAAGTCCACCTTTCTCAGCAGGGGTATCTTTTTCAACCTTGGCGACCAATACTCCACCTATCTGTTTAAGCTCAAGACTTTGCTGCAAGTCAGCTGTAATCTCCTGCGGTAGAATA
>JAJBBL010000152.1 GCA_020532365.1 Candidatus Cloacimonadota bacterium
CTTGACTTAACAAGCAGCTTCCACGGTCCAGTAGCTATCACAGTAGAAGAGGGAATAGAGCTTCCAGAGCCAACCTTCGCAACAGAGCTCAGAAGAAACTTCCCGAACCCATTTAACCCAGAGACAACCATCCAATATAGCTTACGTGAAGACGTAGACAAGATGGAGTTAAAGGTTTATAACGTGTTAGGTCAGGTTGTGAAAACACTTAAATCAGGTCCACACGCTAAGGGTGACCACAAAGTAGTATGGGATGGTAAGACCGATAGTGGCAAATCCGCAACTTCAGGAATTTACTTCTATCAGATGACTACCCCGAACTACAGCAAAATCCACAAGATGATGCTCTTGAAATAAGAGAACATCTATTAAGATATAACCAAAAGGGGCGTTTTTATGCGCCCCTTTTTTTGTTTTAGAAGTGCTATGCAGTTTAATAGATTACCCTGAGCTCTATTCAGAAGTAGTAATTACTTGTCAAAAATTGAATGATATGTATACTTGCTTCTATTATATAGCTGGAGGTTATATGTCCGATATAATCAAAAGAGGGATTAGTACTGACTATCATCTGAGATACTTTTTTGTTGAGGTTTCGGATACAATAGAGCAAGGACGAAAGATACATCAACTTAAGTCTCTTGAGGAGGAATATTTGTTCAGCAGCCTGACGATTGCCGGTTTAATGATTGGCGCTGACCTCAAGTCTGACGACGAATCAGTAACACTTAAGGTTACTCTCAATGACAACGAGCAGTATTTATTAGTAACGGGGAATAGGCGTGGGGAGATAAAAGGATTTCCAAATTTCTCTATTAAGTCAGCTGATCAAGGGATAGAAAGCGACCACAAGAATAGTAACACCAAAGCGTTAGCTAACAGAATCAGACCCGATCTTCAAGACGGCTTCTTCACGGTTATCAAGGATATAGGTCTAAAGGTACCTTACAACGGTACCACAAAGCTTATTACGGGTGAATTAGCTCGTGACATCACATATTACTTTACCACTTCTGAACAGACCCCTTCTTCAGTCGGCATATCGGTTATTTTCAACGATGACGGGAGCATCAAGAAGGGAGTCGGCTTTATAGTGCAAATACTACCAGAGGCTACTGAGACAACGATAGAGCTTCTGGAGCAGAACTTAATGAATTTGCCGGAGTTATCCGACTTATTAGAAATGGGGATGTCGATTGAAGAGATAATGGAAAAGATAGTTTTGCAGGGGATAGAGCATGAAACCTTAGCGGAAAATCCTGTTAAGTATCATTGTGATTGCTCGAAGGATAGATTTACAAAGGGATTGAAATTATTAGGTGAATCGGATTTACGGGAGTTGTTAGAATCAGATGAGCTATTAAAAGTCCAGTGTCATTATTGTGGCAGTTTATACGAGTTTAGCCGTTCAGAGATGGGTGATATGCTTGCAGAATTAGAGGGGGAGAAGAGGGATGAATAATGTGCTTTATGCATTTCTATTAACTTTAGGTGCAGGTTTAGCCACTGGTATAGGTAGCGTTCTCGCTTTCTTCACAAAGCGGACCAACACCCGTTTTTTATCTATCATTCTCGGCTTTTCTGCGGGGGTAATGATATTTATTTCATTAGTAGAGATTTACGTTCAGTCACAGGTAACGTTAGTAGGATGTTTAGGTCAGATTTGGGGTTCATGGGCGGCGTTAGCCTCATTTTTAGGGGGTATCTTTTTAATTGGCATTATCGATAAATTCGTTCCGGAGGCAGAAAACCCACATGCCGTGCAGAAGGTAGAGGAGGTTGATAGGGTAGAGCGGAAGATGGAGAGGGAAACTGAGTTAGACCCTAAGAAGCTACACAGGATGGGTCTTTTTACAGCTTTAGCGATCACGATCCACAACTTCCCAGAAGGCTTAGCCACATTTGTAGCAGCTTTAAAGGAGCCAACTTTAGGTCTTGCTATTGCGGTAGCCATTGCTCTTCACAACATACCTGAGGGAATTGCGGTTTCAATTCCGATTTATTATGCCACAGGTAGCAAGAAGCGGGCGTTTATTTATTCATTTCTCTCTGGTTTAGCCGAGCCATTGGGTGCGATAGTCGGTTATTTAATTCTGATGCCATTTATGACAGACACTTTATTTGGGGTAATTTTTGGTATGGTTGGTGGCATCATGGTTTACATATCTTTTGACGAGTTATTACCTTCAGCTCAGAAGTATGGAGAGCATCATTTATCGATATACGGCTTAGTTGCTGGTATGGTAGTGATGGCAGTGAGTATGATTTATCTATGAGTGGGGTTATTATTATCTGCTTCGAATTTTTCCATCAGGAAGAAGAAGACGAAGGTGGACACGAGTAGGATAAAGCTTACATTAATACCGTTAAGCAGTCTTCGCGCCCCTATAAACCTATAGATTGCGACGGGGATAGTGACATAGCTTCTATTGATCATCAAGACAGCTCCGAACTCTCCGAGCGAGATAGCGAAAGCGAATGAGAAGGCTACGAACAGGCTTCTTTTCAGTTGTGGAATAATAAGAGAGAAGAATATCTTAGCATTATTACTGCCGAGTGTTTTAGCCGCATTTACCTGATTAACAGATATGTTTTTCACTGCTTGGCTGACAAGTCTATAGACAAAAGGGAGGGCAATTATGGTGTGAATAGCCAAGAGCAGGATGAAGCGATTGATCTCCCACTGGTTAATATGGATCAGTTTAAGGTATCCTAAAGAGAGGGTGATAGGTGAGATAAAGAGGGGTATAGTTACCAAAACCTCTATGAAATCACTCATCGGTTTACTATGTTTACCGTTCTGTTTGAGGGGGTATTGAGCTTGTACCAAAAGCAGGGTTAGGAGCAGAGTTGTAAAGCCGGTCAACATAGCCAAGTAGAAGGAGTTTAGTAGCGACTGCAACACAGACGTTCCAATCAGCTGATTATAGCTTAAGACACTATCTTTAAGGGCATTGAGGTTAATGCCCACAGCCAAGTTGTTTTCCAGACCGAAAGCAAACAAAACGAGTATTGGGCCAGAGATAATAACGATGAGTAGCAAGATGAAGCTTATAGCCAAGACTTTCTCTATCACTTTAGTAGCCGTATTCTCTTTGAAGTTAAATAGTGGTGCAAGATATTTTTGATTTGGTATTGGGTCCAAGAGGCTGATATATTTAAGCGAGAAGCGCCCGATCCCGCCGGATATAAAAAGGAACAGCAGCGAGAAGAGGAGTTGAATTGAGCCTAACGCCATAGCCATAGGCATTTGGAAGAGGTTATTGATTAAGAAATAGATACTAACTTCGATAGTCGCATATTTAACGCTACCGAGCACGAGAACGACACCGAAGCTCATAAAGCAATAGATGAACACGAGGAAGGATGCGTTAATTATGGCTGGTAATAGCGAAGGTAGCGTGATTTTGAAAAAGGTTTGGACTCTATTAGCCCCTAAGGTTTGAGCGGCTTTAAGGTAGTTTCGATTGAGTTTAAGCCACGCATCGCTAACTATCTTCAGTACGATAGGGAAATTATAGAATGCGTGTGCCAGAACAATTGCTTCGAAACGGTAGAGTATTTTTAGGTTGAAATTGAAATGAGCGAGAAAACGATTCAAGTATCCATTTTGGCCGTAAAAGAGGATGAAACCGAGTACTACTATGATGCTCGGTAGTACAAAGGGGATTAAGATTATGGGTTGCAATAGTTTTTTGCCCGGGAAGCTATAGTGAGTAAATATGTATGCAGCTGGTATTCCGAGCAAGAGGGTAAAGGCAAGGCTAATCAAAGCCTGCTTGATAGAAAACAGGATGACGTGTTGTTGGTAGGGTGAACGTAAAAGTTCGTAAAAGTTCCCTAATCCGACCCCTCCATCATAAGAGAAAGCCTCTTTTACTATAGTAATTAGTGGTATATAGAAGAGGCTCAGCAAGAACCCAAGCGGGATAAGTAAAAGAAGCTTTCTCATTGATTCTATTAAATCAGTTGATTTATGGTTCTCCTCAGCTCTTCAGTTTCTTGCACGACGGCTTCGATATAGTTTGGCGAGTTATCTTTGAAGATGATTCCGCGTGAAGAGTTTATCAATATCGCTGGGTTTTTCTTTGAGGCGATAGTATTGGTTACGACATCAAAGAGGTTTCCTCCTTGAGCTCCGATACCGGGTATAAGGAAGAGAGCTTCAGGCATAAAGTTACGCACCTCTTTCAATTCTTTAGGGTTAGTAGCGCCGATGACAGCTCCTACTTTTTTATGCCCTAATTTATTCACTTTGTTTGCAATTTCAACATACAGATCATTCTTTTTCAAGAAATCTGTTGCAGAGCGATTAGAGGTGATGACCAACGCAAAGAGAAACTTATCTTTATAGGTTAAGAGCGGGGTAAAGACGTCCTCTCCCATTAGCGGGTTAACGGTTAAGCTATCCACTTTGAAATATTCGTAAAAAGCTTTTGCGTAATGCACCATTGTGTTTGAAATATCGCCCACTTTAACATCAAGGATAATAGGCACATAGCTTGGTATATGGTTAATGGTTCTAAGTAGGGCATCGAGTCCAGCAGGACCATTAGAGAGGTAGAACGCAAAGTTTAGTTTATAAGCGCCCACTCTATTTTTGGTAGCGTCGACGATTTCTTTATTAAACTCCCAGATGGGGTTATCGTGTTTTAAGAGGTGTGAAGGTATCATCTCGATATCAGAGTCGAGTCCTAAGCAAACGTGTGATTTATGTAGTTTTGTCGCTTGATCGTATTTATCCCAAAACAGCATAATTACTCCTTATAGTTTAATGATATGGACTGATTCTTCGCCATCAGTCTCTGTAAAGGCCACTTCTATTTCTTCTTCTTTTGAGGTCGGAACGTTTTTTCCAACGTAATTCGCTTTGATTGGAAGTTCACGGTGTCCGCGGTCTATCAGCACACAAAGCTGTATTGTATTGGGTCTTCCATAGTCCAAAAGGGCATCAATAGCAGCTCTAACGGTACGTCCTGTAAAGAGAACGTCGTCGCAGAGGATGACGTTAGTCTTTTCGAGTGCAAAGTCAATTTCGGTACTTTTTATGACAGGTTGGTGTGCGATGGTAGTAAGGTCATCGCGATAGAGTGTGATATCGAGTATCCCGACCCCGATCTCTTTTCCCCCAATTTCATAGAGGAAGTTAGATAATCTTTTAGCCACGGGTACTCCGCGCGTTCTAATTCCGACTAAATAAAGGTCTTCAAGCCCTTTATTTTGTTCAACAATTTCGTGCGCCATACGTCTCAGGGCACGCTCAATAGAGTCTTTATCCATAATTTTGCTTTTAATTTGCATAACAGTCTCCTTAATTCTGGCCTTGTCTAACCAGATCAACAGTTTTTCCTATGATATCAGTCAAACAAATATCTTTTTCGTCAAAATATTTCTCTAAATCTCGCAGTATTTCGATGGTAGCGAAATGATTTGTAAAGTTAGCAGTACCGACGGCGATCATATGAGCCCCTGCATAGAAGAACTCGAGAGCATCTTTCCAATTTGAGATGCCACCCATCGCAAGAAGCGGGAGTTTAGTGCTTTGGGCAACTTTATATACGTTGTAAAGGGCTATAGGCTTGATTGCGTTCCCGCTATACCCGCCAAATCCTCTTTTTAGCATAGTCTTTCCCGTTTGCCAATCGATAGCCATACCGTAAACCGTATTGATTAGCGCCAATGAGTCGGCACCACCCTGTTCAGCGGCGGCAGCAATCTCTGTTATATCGGTAACGTTAGGGCTGAGTTTGACAATCAGTTCTCGGTCCGGGCTTCTCTTAGAGTTTAGCTCCTTGATTAAATTGTAAACCGCTTCGGGGTCAACACCAAAACTGATCCCCTCTTTCTCAACGTTTGGGCACGAAATATTAATCTCATACCCCGCTATTTTTTCTACTTTCTCAAGTTTCGTTAGCATCTCAGCAAACTCCTCAATACTGGCGCCCGAGAAGCTGACAATTA
>JAJBBL010000179.1 GCA_020532365.1 Candidatus Cloacimonadota bacterium
TAGTGATGACAATATTGATTCTGCCGGGGAGTGGTTGGTTTATCGACTCATATGTCTTTCTTCCCATCACCACTATATTTCCCAGCATAAGGTTTTTGAAATGATTCAAGTCAGCAGGCAAGTCCCACGGCATTTTATTTTCACATCCAATCACATCTTTCTCAGCCACTGCAACGACAATCGAGATCTGTTTCTTATAGTCTACAACTCTATTCATTTATTTCCTCTTAGCTTCTATCGATCATATGTCGACCCTATGCTTTAATTCACTTCACTTTGTAAAGAAAATTTATCTCAGATATCGAATAAATAATTTGTCATCCACCGAAAACAGGTTATCTATGTTAGTAAGCGATAACAAGAATAAAGAGGTGTTAATGATCAGAAACATTATTGAAATAGACTTGGACAAATGTAACGGCTGTGGGCTATGCATACCCGACTGCCCAGAAGGTGCTTTACAGATTATAGATGGTAAAGCGAGATTAGTTAGCGATCTTTTCTGTGATGGACTTGGAGCCTGTATAGGCACCTGTCCAGAGGGTGCTATTTATGTAATTGAGCGTGAAGCGGAGCCTTATAATGAAGAGATCGTGATGGAAAATATAATCAAGGCAGGTCCCAATACAATTAAGGCTCACTTAGAGCATCTTTTGAGCCATAACGAGATGGGATACTATCAAATAGCTATTGATGTTCTGAAAAAGAAAGGCCTACCAATTCCAGAAGTAGAAGTTAAAGAAGACTGCTCAGGTTGTGGCTGTATAGGAACTGAAGAGCGTGAATTACAACAAGATTCGGCTCAAACCTCTGCCGGTTCAGTAAACCTTAAGTCAGAGTTAAGGCATTGGCCGATTCAGCTCCATTTAATAAATCCGATGGCAAGCTACTTTGAGAATGCCGACATCTTAATTGCAGCAGACTGCACCCCTTATTCCTTTGCCAACTTCCATTCCCGTTTTATGAAGGATAAGGTGGTAATGACTTTATGTCCTAAATTAGACCATTCAATGGAGAAATACTTAGAAAAGCTGACTACTATTTTCAAAACACACAATGTCAAGTCGGTCACTGTAGTCAAGATGCAGGTGCCTTGTTGCACAGGTGCTCTTCTTTTAGTAGAGAGGGCGATCCGTGATTCAGGCAAGAATATACTTCTTAAGGAGTATACCATATCAATGAACGGAGAAATTATTTAAGAGTAATGAAGCCAAGCAAAAGACTCCCTCAGGAACAGCGACGTCAACAGATCATCCAAAAAGCGATGGAGTTGATTAACGATGAAGGTTTTGCAGCGTTCACGACACGACGTTTGGCAAAAAAGGTCGGTATTTCTGAGCCTGCTTTATACAGGCACTTTGAAAACAAAGATGACATAATAATCAATGTTATCCTTGAGTTAGACAAGTTTTGGTTGAGGGTTGAGCGTGAGTTATACGACATTCAAGAGCCAAAAGAACGGGTGTGCCACTTCATTATGTCACACTTTAAGCATCTATCTCAAAATCCAAACGGAACGGCTATTCTGTTTGCTGAGGAGTATATCCGATTAGAGGAGGATATACAATCAAGAGTCTCTAATGTCATTACTAAAAGGTATATCTATTTACGTCGATTGATTGGAGAACTATTAGCCGACAAAATAATTTGCGGTGAAAACGAGGAGGCTATAGCGCTTATCATCATGGGCTCCATAAGGATGACTGTGCAAAATTGGCGTAACGCAAACTATTCTTACTCGTTGACAAGATATGGTGAAGATATCTGCTGTAATCTGGTGAATATGTTATTTAGATGAAATATAGATGGAGGATTAATCAATATGTTCTGTTACCAATGTCAAGAAACAGCAAGAAATGAAGGTTGCTTCAAGATCGGTGTATGTGGTAAAAAATCAGACACCGCTGACCTTCAAGACTTGTTAATCTGGACCGCTAAAGGTGTCTCTTTTTGGGCTGACTTAGCTCGGAAAGAGGGGATAAACACCCTTAAAGCGGCTGATTTTGTAATCAACTCACTGTTCTTTACTATTACTAATGCAAACTTTGATAACGCTCGGTTTGCCGAAATGGTAGATGAAGGGAACGCTATCAAAAAAGACTTACAAGTTAACTTAGAAAAGCTCGGGAAAAGCTTCTCTGCACTACCCAAAGCGGCTACTTCACAAATAACCGCTAAAGAGTTCTTGGAGAACGTAGACCCTGCAGTTGGTATTCTCGCTCAAAAGAATGACGATATCCGCTCTTTAACTGAACTTCTAATCTACGGCTTAAAAGGGATGGCTGCTTATGCTGAGCACGCTGCTATTTTAGGTTATAGATCTGATGAGGTAGAGGAGTTTATGTTCAGAGCTTTGGCGACTACGCTCAAAGCGGAGCCTCAGCAGGATGAAATGCTCAATCTCGTCGTCGAGTGTGGAGAAAAGGGTGTAGCAGCGATGGCACTCTTGAACGATGCTAATACCAAGACTTATGGCAATCCAGAGCCGACAGAGGTCAACATCGGAGTAGGTAAAAACCCAGCGATACTGGTGAGCGGTCACGACCTGAAGGACTTCCACGAGCTGTTAGAGCAAACTAAAGATACCGGTATCGATATCTATACACACGGTGAAATGCTCCCCGCACACGGATACCCAACCTTTAAACAATACCCACACCTCGTCGGAAACTATGGTAGTGCCTGGTGGAAACAGACTGACGAGTTTGAGAAATTCAACGGTCCTATCTTAATGACCACCAACTGCTTAGTCCCACCAAGAGATTCTTACAAAAACCGTGTGTTTACCACCGGCGTAGTAGGCTTCGAAGGGCTGACCCATATCCCTGACAGAGTTAACGGAAAACCAAAAGACTTTTCTGCAATTATTGAAATGGCAAAAAAATCAAAACCACCTACTGAAATCGAAACAGGTAGCGTTTTCACAGGGTTTGGCATCCATACCTTGACCCAAAATAAAGATGCTATCTTAGACGCCGTGAGTGCCGGACTGATCAAAAGATTCGTCGTAATGGCCGGTTGTGACGGAAGATTCCCATCCAGGGATTATTACACTAAAGTTGCCGAGAAATTGCCCGCTGACAGTATTATTCTAACCGCTGGTTGCGCTAAATATCGCTACAACAAGCTACCACTCGGTAAGATAGGGGATTTCCCGAGAGTTATAGATGCCGGACAGTGCAACGATTCATATTCTCTCGCTGTTTTAGCCTTAACCTTAAAAGATACGCTTAAACTCGAAGATATCAATCAGTTGCCAATCTCGTTTGACGTTGCTTGGTACGAACAAAAAGCTGTGTTAGTGCTCCTTGCACTTCTCTACCTCGGATTCAAAAATATCCGCTTAGGACCAACACTCCCAGCTTTCTTGTCACCCAACATCGCCGAGTTTTTAGTAAAAACTTTCGATATCAAACCAATCGATACACCTGAAACAGACGTAACTGCTATGATGGCAGGAAAATAATTAACCTAACTGGAGGACAGTATGAAGGTAAAAGTAAAAAATAATATCTATTGGGTAGGTAAAGTGGACTGGGAACTCGAAATGTTCCACGGAAATGAATACTCAACCCACAAAGGCTCAACCTATAACTCATACCTTATTAAAGAGGACAAAGTTGCTCTGATAGACACCGTTTGGAAGCCTTTTGATAAGGAGTTTGTTGCTAACTTAGAAAAAGAAATTGATCTTGATAAGATCGACTTTATTATCGCTAACCACGCTGAAATTGACCATAGTGGCGCTTTACCAGCCCTTATGGAAAAAATCCCTAACACACCTATCTATTGCACCGCTAACGCCGTTAAATCACTCAAAGGACACTATCACAAAGATTGGAACTTCCAAGTAGTGAAAACAGGCGACAAAATTAGCTTAGGTAGTAAAGAACTCATCTTTATCGAAGCTCCTATGTTGCACTGGCCTGATAGTATGTTTGTCTATCTCACCGGCGATAACGTGCTCTTTAGTAACGACGCTTTTGGCCAGCATTATGCATCAGAATTCCTGTTCAACGACCTTGTTGACCAAGCTGAACTCTATGCAGAGGCAATCAAATACTATGCTAATATCTTAACCCCATTCAGCCCACTCGTTAAGAGAAAAATTGAAGAGTTTGTCTCGCTTAACTTGCCACTCGATATAATTGCAACGAGCCACGGCGTAATCTGGAGAGATAACCCAATCCAGATCGTTGAAAAATATCTGGAATGGGCTGAAAATTATCAGGAAAACCAGATCACCTTAGTCTACGATACAATGTGGGAAGGAACAAGGAGAATGGCAGAAGCTATCGGTAAAGGAATACGTATGGCAGACCCGTCTGTTAACGTTAAACTCTACAACGCTGCTAAAACTGATAAGAATGACATTATGACAGAAGTGTTCAAGTCTAAGGCTATCTTAGTAGGCTCACCGACGATCAATAAAGGTTTCTTATCAGTAATCGCCGCCTTCTTTGAAGAAGCACGTGGACTCGGCTTTAAAAACAAAAAAGCCGCTGCTTTTGGTGCTTATGGCTGGAGCGGAGAGTCAATCAAGCAAATAGGTGATGAACTGAAAAGAGCTGGCTTTAACGTGGTTAACGACGGCTTAAAAGCCCTCTGGAACCCAGATGAGCAAGCAATTACCGAATGCGAAAACTTCGGTAAAGAGTTTGTAAACCAAATAAAATAACTAATCGGCTTTATCAATCTTAGCCGTTAATACAATAGGGGAGTAGCTCAATAGAGTGCTCCCCTTTTTTGTTAAAATCATTCGATATTTTTCGTAGGGCGTCGGGCTTGCTCGACCCGAGGACATCAAATAGTCCTTATCTAACAAGATCCAATTGGTGCTCAGTTATCTCTGTAACCATAAGAACTCCAATAGTTTATCGATTTATTCCGTAGGGGTAGGGCTTGCTCTACCATCCAGATCTTTTTCGTTAGGTTTTCACATTATTATAAGGAGCCCGAATTGTAGTGTCCATTACCCCTTTTTACTTCACAACCCTAAATTGCCAACCTGCTCCCTTACGTGTCGTATTGACTTTTTGATGATCTCGGGAAGAGCAAGCCCTTCCCCTACGAAATCCATCTGGTAAACGCATGTATTTCCTAACATTTGTATGGAGCCCACTTATTTGTTAATTTATTCTGTAGGGGCTACATTTATGTCGCCCGACTCCTTGCTCTACCAGCCAGATCTTTTTCGTTAGATTTTCACATTATTATAAGGAGCCAGAATTGTAGTGTCCATTACCCCTTTTTCACTTCACAACCCAGAATTTCCTTCTTGCTTCACTCCCCTCATCCTATAGGAATCATAGGAGAATAGTCGTAGGCGGCTATAGACCGCCTACGACTATTCTCCTTACTATCCCCTTGGATGAAGATTTTTATATGATTGGTAGGCAATGAGTTACAAAGGTAAGACAAAATAGTCTTTGACACGTTATCAGATTGAGCTGGATTGGGGCTAAAGAAGAGGGGAGTCATCCTAATAAATAAGGGGGTCTATTATGAGTAAAAAATCTAAAATTCAAGAGCTCGCTGACGATTTAAGTTACCGCTCTGCTGGTAGCGTTCTGTCTATCTACAAAATTAAGCCAGAACTTAGGCATTTAGCATCTAAAACTATCCAGAATTACTTGGAATTGCCACTTTCCGTGCAGATGGTGGTTAAGTTGTCTTATGAGATTAGTGGAACTTTTGGGACTAAGGTCGGTAAAAAAGGTGGCTTTGTGTTTCAAATGTCACACGGCACTCAACAAATCAAAAAATATGACCCTAAAACTTATAGGAAAAATAGTGAGAATACACCACTCCGCAAGCGTTCCCGTCTTATAATGCAAAAAGCTTCTCAATTCCCTTTAGCGGAGCGTAAAGACAAGGTTAGAGAGCTATACAAAACAATGCCGTATAACCTATCTCAAACAGACCCGGTTAA
>JAJBBL010000093.1 GCA_020532365.1 Candidatus Cloacimonadota bacterium
AGATTTCACAGATTTAAAAGAAAAAGATTAGATGTTTAAGGATTATATTGGATGGTTAGCCTAGCGAACAAAGGTTTGCGCCTGACGGTAATAGGTAACAAAACAAATAAAGAAAAGAGACCGCTCGCAGATTTAAAAGAAAAAGAGATAAAAATTAAGGATGGTATTAGTTGATTGTCGGGCGATTAACCGGTTGCGCCTGGCGAATACTGGTTGATTAGCCAATTAAAGAGAAAACTGGAGCGGTAGAACCAACTCCCCTACAAATGGGCGGTTATTTATACACTGTATATCAGCGCTTGGCGGTAATGGAAAGTCAAACAAATCAAAGATAAAAAGAGTTTTGAAGTTGTGAAGTGAAAAAGGAGTCGCTCGCAGATAATTTGGAGCTAAGCAGGAAGGGTATTCAGAGTGGTGAAGTTTTGAAGTTATTTTGTGGTTAGTGGTTGCTTGGCACCGATAGGGTAATCGACATGGCAAATAGGAAAAAAAGATAAGAAAGGATATATAGTAGGGTGATTAAAATGGAGGAAAAGAAAAAGAGGTTTCAAATACTGGCTTTGGATGGTGGTGGCATTAAAGGGCTGTATTCAGCTGCTGTGCTTGCACATATCGAAAAAGACCTTGAGATTAAAATCGCGGATCACTTTGATCTAATTGTTGGTACGTCAACAGGAGGTATTATAGCGCTTGCCTTAGGTAGCGGGCTTAGACCCCAAAATATTGTGGAGTTTTATGAAGAGTGGGGACCCGAAATCTTTAGAGATGGAGTCATACCTAAAGTAAAACAGTTTTATCAGAATAAGTACTCGAATAAAGGGCTTGAAAATGCGCTTAAAAAATGCTTAGGAGATAAAAAGCTTGGTGAGTCGACTAAACGGTTGGTCATCCCTTCATTTAACGTTGATGAGAATTCAGTGCACTTATTCAAAACCCCCCATCATAAACGGCTTAAACGTGACTGGAAGATACCTATGTGGAAAGTGGCTATGGCTACAACTGCGGCTCCAACTTTTTTCCCGATCTATAAAGGGATATATAGTCTTCGACTACTCGATGGGGGTGTGTGGGCTAATAATCCGTCGATGGTCGGAATAGTTGAAGCTAAGAGTCTGCTAAATGCAGATATAGATTCTATCCATTTACTCAACCTCGGTACTACTTTAGAGGTAAAAAAGCGTTCAGATAAACTGAACTTTGGTGGGCTCTGGCAGTGGAAAAAAGATGCAGTAAACTTGATAATGGAGGGGCAGAGTGAAGGGGCTTACAATCAATGTCGCCTTCTACTCGGTGAAAGTAATGCATATCGTTTAAACCCGATAGTACCGAAAAATCTGTTTACTCTTGATAAGCTCAACGTGGATAAATTAATGTCGAAAGCTTCCTCACAAAGTCGCGAGTTTACTCCGATATTCGAAGAGCGGTTTATGAATCATATCGCTCCTGATTATAAACCTTTGTATCCAGATAAAGGAGAGGTGTATGAATAATGAATACTTGAATGATTTGCTTGAAGAATTGGTAGTTGATTTAAAGGTGTCTACATCTATGTATGATAAAGCTACACAAAGATTTAACTCCATAACGGAACACCTGAAAAGAAAAGACTCTTTGTTAAGAGAATACCACCACATCAACCTTTACCCCCAGGGTTCATTTAACCTTGGTACTGCAATTAAGCCTTTTGGTAAAAAAGAACATTACGACGTGGACGTAGTATGTGAAATAAGTGCGAGTAAAAAAGCGATTACTCAAGAAAAACTGAAGCGGCTTGTTGGTTACGAAGTTGAAAAATACCAGAGAGCTAATAACTTTCAAAAAGCCCCTGAAGAAAATAGACGCTGCTGGACATTGCTCTATTCGGATACCGAACAGTTTCATATGGATATTCTGCCTGCTATTCCCGATGTGGAAGGGTTTAGAAAGATTTTGAATGGTAGTGAATTACCACAGCAATGGCTAAACTCTGCAATAGCTATAACTGATCGTCAGCATGCTGAATATTCGAGCTTAACTGATGAATGGTACGTTAGTAACCCGAAAGGATACGCTGAATGGTTTAGAAGTATAATCGATAACAGAATCAAATACTTGGCAGAAACACAAGAGACTGCAGTCGAGCATATTCCAACTTATTACGCTAATACTAATCTGCAAAAAGCTATTCAGATATTAAAGCGACATCGAGATATTATGTTTCAAGATAACCAAGAAGATAAGCCTATATCAATTATCATTACTACCCTTGCCGCTATGTATTACAGAAAGGATAACTACCTCTTGAAAACACTCGTGGATATTATCGACGATATGGCTAAACTTGTAAATCAAAATCCTGACGGCCTAAAAATACTGAATCCGGTTAACCCAAAAGAGAATTTTGCCGATAAATGGAGTAAATACCCGAAAAGAAAAGTGGCGTTCCAGAAATGGGTGTGGAAGCTTAAACAAGATTTTGATAGAGCATCTAAAATAGGTAATACTGAAATAATAGAGAACTATTTCTATAGTGCAAAAGTGGAAATAATAGCACGGTTTCGTGGGTTATCGACAGCGTAAAACAAAGAAAAAGAAAAAGAGACCGCTCGCAGATAGCGCAGATCTCACAGATTTAAAAGAGATAAAAATTAAGGATTATATTGGATGGATAGTTTAGCGGGTAAAGGTTTGCGCCTAACGGTTAAGGCTCGCAAAATAAATAAACTGGAGTGGTAGAACCAACTCCCCTACGAATTGGTAGCTATTTATTCATTGTTTATTAGCGCCTGGCACGTATGGGTAACAAAGCAATCAAAGAAAAAGAAAAAAGAAGTCGCTCGCAGATGGCGCAGATCTCACAGATTAAAAAGATAAAGACAGATGTTTAAGGATTATATTGGATGGATAGTTTAGTGGGTAAAGGTTTGCGCCTGGTACTAATGTATAAAATAACGTGCTAAAGAAAAATGTAATTCTTGGAGCAGGTAAAAGGTATACATATAACGTAGTAAATTACATTGATTTATTTGGTTTCATTAGTAGGGGAAGTGGCTTGCTCTTCCCGAGATTATCAAGAAGTCCTCATATTAAACTTTTAATGTGGAATTTGGTATAAATGAGAGAGAAGGAAATGGAGGTGCGATATGGAGCGTATACTTATAAAATTTAATGACATTTTACCCAAAGAGATATCTGTCTCTAAGCTGGCAGATCTGTTGAAAAGCTTTGAAGCAGTTTTACTATCAAAGCTTCCAAAAAAGAGAGATCGAAAAAAAGATGCACCGGAACTGATAGTCTCACTCGAAAATATCTATGAAAACTGCACCGCTGTAAGTTTACGTATGGATCAGGAGTTGGCATCAATAGCTTCTAAATTGCTTCCATCCATCTCTACAGACGATAATAGAGATAGATCAGTAAAAATTCGTAAGTTTGCAACAGCTTTAAACGTTTTTTCTGATTATTACGAAACAAGACCTGATTTTTTCTATGTTGAGAATGGTGAAGAAAAGCCTATCTTTTCTTATACGCCAACTGAAACAGTTGTGCCTGAAAAACGGACATACTCTTCAGTAACGAGTAGATATGGTCGTGTGATATCGGTAGGTGGCGTTACACCGAAGGTAAGAATTAAGTTCGATGATGAAGTTACACTCTCTTGCGATACAGAGAACGAAAATATAGTATACGAAGCTGCAAGCTTGCTGTACAAACAAGTGTTAGTCAAAGGATATGGTACTTTTACCCTTTCTGAGGACACAAAAATAATGGAGAAATTCACGATTGAGTCAATCTCAGAGTTTGAGCCGTTGGGTGGGAACGAACTTGCTGAAAAACTCAGCCCTTATGTGGAAGAGCAAGTAGAGAGGATAGAGGATCCAGCCGACTATTTTAGAAAAATCAGGGAGACGGATTGATGAGAGGGGTAAAACAACGTAATAAGGAGAGAAGCGGGAAGGCGGAGCAGGGTTGTGAAGTTGAATCGGAAGAGAAGCAAGAAGGCGGAGCAGAGTTGTGAAGTTTTGAAGTAAAACGGGAGCGGTAGAACCAACTCCCCTACAAATGGGCGGTCATTTATTCATTGTTTATTAGCGCTTAGCACGTATGGGTAACAAAGCAATTAAAGAAAAAGAAAGAAGAGGTCGCTCGCAGATGGCGCAGATCGCGCAGATTGAAAAGAGATAAAAAAGAAAGGATAAATAAGGATTAAAGTAAGTGATTACTTGCAAGTAAAGATTTACGCTTGATGATCATAAGATAGTAAAATAAACAAACGGGCGGAGCAAGTCCCGCACCCTACGAATAAATTGATAAACCATTGGGGGCGCATTCAGTTGCTGGGAAATTGGGTGTGCCAAAGATAAAAGACAAAGATGAGATATTAGTATAGGGTGGTGCGAAAAATAGCTGGAAGCAATAATATTTGAGAAAAATCAACAAATTGGTTAATTTGAAAAAATGGTTACATAAACTAAATACATGTATATTTATATAGTAGGTAGAACGATTATTAATAGACGGAGTAAATATGGATAGGAAAAGTATTGTATTGAGAGTCATAGTAGTAGGCGTGCTTATAAGTGCGCTAAGTGTTATTGCTGCAGATGTTTATACATTAGGTATAGATTGTATTTATTAGTGGGTGTAGCGGATTGCTTGTAAGGCGATATAGGAAATAGTGTTAAGCTATGTTTTTTAGAAAAATAAGTAGCGATAGGAACTTATACCCCTAAAGAAATTGTTTTTGAAGGTAATATGGTGGATTTGCACAATAATACTTTAGCTGGTCTTTTGTGATAACATAATATGCGATATTTGGTTGAGTTATGTTGAGCTTGCGGGCTTGTATAAAGCGAAATGCAAATATGTGGTGATAGTGGCTACTGGCTATATGTATTGCCAATATTCCTGTAACGAGGCCTATTTGCAGTAGTTTACATTCATATGGGTCTATTCAAAAAAGCTGTTAAGTCCAAAATCGAGTATTTTCTTGACACATTTTGATTTATCATATAAGTTAGTGTCAATGAAATAATCGTGAGAGGGTAGAGCAATGTTTTTAATTTGTACACTAAACAAAGAGTTTGAGCGATACGATTATGTTAGGGATGTCTTGAAAGACTCAAGTGTAGAAGAATGAATACTGAATACGAAGCTATAAATTCCAGCACTCGAGGATATCAAGGTGTGTCATTTCCTGATGCAGAGTTTGAGGAGTATTTAAGAGGGCCTGTAAAAAATAAGCTTAATGATCAAGAGACAAATAAGGATTTGTTGGATATTCTTGATGTTATTAAAAGTGACACAGGTTTTAAGAGTGATATTTTACTTGCTGATATTCAGAGCTTAGTGGGCAGTAGAGCAAGTTTTCGCACTTGGGAGATAGGCGAGGCTTTTGCTGAAGAAGTTTTGAGCAATGAGTTTCAATGTCGTTTTTACTGGAATGCTCGTAGAGATTCTCGTAACCCTAATGAAAATAGAGCTGGTGCGGACTTAGTAGGTTTTATTGAAAGTCAAAACGAAGTATATTTTCTCTTTGGTGAGGTAAAGACTTCATCAGAGGACAGGAAGCCACCAACTGTTATGAAAAGTATGGAGAGTCAACTAAAACAACTTGCTGAAAGCCAAAAGGTTAGACTTAACCTTATTAAATATCTTTGTAGTAAAAAAGAATCGTTAAGCGATGGATCCTCTTTTAAAACAGATTTTAATCGAGCGATAAGAAGTTACTATAAAGATGAAAAGATGCAACTCATGGGGGTGTTGGTAAGGGATACTGAAGTTGACAAAAAAGATATTTCTGGAAGCTATAATTTCCTCGATAAACTGGTTAAAGATTCTTATGGAATACGGTTGGTAGCGATGTATGTCTCGGTACCTGAACAAAAGTGGTCAACTATCATGAATA
>JAJBBL010000034.1 GCA_020532365.1 Candidatus Cloacimonadota bacterium
ATAGATGGTACCCTATAGCCAATAGTCTCGAAATTAGAAACGCAAGGGCTTTGTGCCACCCATTCAACTTACAAGAATCTGACGTAGATATCAAGGAACTCTTCCAGAATATCTATGATACCGCCGCTAACGATAATTTAAGGGCGGACGCCTCTACAATCTTAAACTCTATTGAACGATTCTTCCCTGCTCAAATGAGTGTTAATCTTCCAAATAATATAGGTACCGCTACTATCTGGTACCCAACTTATGTTGAGTTTTTTGCCGGGAGTAAAGACCTCTATACTAAGTTAAACTTCGCAAGCACCGATTGGTTAAGGTTTCTCCAGCATACATTTGAGTAAAAGGGGTAAGTTAAACAGACTTTATCCACTCTTATTCAACGGTAGTTTGACCGACTATTTATCAAAAACACCCTCAAAAGCTTAGTAACTCCCGTTCAGAATAGTAGTTATTGTACCCACTTATGAATGTGGATAACGTGTGGACAAATGTGGATCTAAATCCCATATCAAAGCTATCTCATTCTTTAACAGCCACTTAACTATGTGTATAGATATAATGTGCTATGTGCATATCTTTATTCGTAGAGGATAACTTAGAGCTCATTCTACAAGAATTCATTGACTTATTATGACGTCTAACAGTTATATCTATATAGTAAGAATATGAGGAATAGAGTTCCGGAGGCTTTAACAATGTTTGAGTACCAAAGAAAGATTTATGGTTTTGAGTGTGATATATATGGGCACCTCAATAATGCCAACTACCTCCACTTATTGGAGGAGGCGAGATCTGAAGCTTTAGAGCAGGCAGGTTTTTCTCTCAAAGAGCTCAACGAGAGAGGGGTTCATATATACCTTAAAAAGATTGAAATCGACTACCTTTTAGGGGTCAACTTCGGTGAAGTGATTACAATCAAGACGAGCACTATGGAGCTATCAAAGATTAAATTTGTCTGGCTCCAGGAAATCTATAACAGGGCTGGGCAATTAACGACAAAGGCAATAGTCACTGGTATTTTTTCCAAGGACAATAGGATCTACCGTCTTTCAGAGGATGAGCTAAAAGCGATGCAAATATCTATGCAATAAAAAGGGGCGAGAATAAACTCACCCCTTAATTCGATTATTTTATTAGTATCTGCTTTTCTCTTTAACCCTTGAAGCTTTACCTTTAACTCTTCTAAGGTAAAAGAGCTTAGCTCTTCTTACGTGGCCAAAACGAACCACTTCCAGTTTATCAATGAGTGGTGAACTCTGTGGGAAGATTCTCTCAACGGCTACGTTGTTGCTAATCTTTCTAACTGTGAAAGACTTAGAGACACCTGCCCCTTTCTTCTGTATCACAATACCTTGAAAAATCTGGATTCGGTCTTTAGCCCCTTCTTTTATCTTATAATGAACCTTCACAGTATCGCCTACGCGAAACTCCGGTAGGTCCGTTCTAACTTGCGGCTTGCTGACTACCTCTAACAAATCCATGTTTTCCTCCTTTATTCTTCGGAACTAACCGATCCAGAATTAGTGCCACAGCACAACGTACAGACAGATGATTATACTCGCCTACCCCGAAAAGAGGTTCTAAAGTATAGTCAGCACTTTGATGTATCTCCTCAGAAAGACCATAGCCCGTTCCGAAAAGAAGAAGTACCGGTCTGTCCCCTTCAGAGAGATCGCTTTGCAGATTTTCATAAGATATCTGACCATCTCTGACTTTAGCTGTCGTAGTAATATTTACCGGGTCGTATTTTTCCTGATTTTTTATATCTTTTATAACGTCCTGAAGAGTCGATCGGAACCTAACTATACTTAAAGCTTTAGCTCTATCTTCCTGATAGTTCTGTCCAATCTCACTCTGCCAGAAACTGATTAACTTATTGTAAAGCTGGCGTTGACTTTCCAGCGGATTAACTATATAATAATTTTGCACACCGAAAGTAAGACAGGTTCGTGCTATGTCGTGAATATCCATATTGGTGATCGAAGTGGTCACTATATCCCCTTGCTTATTTAAGACAGGATGATGAAGTAAAGCAACGTAGATCTTATTTCCCATAGTACAGATCCGGCCTCCTCTCTTTAGTAAGCTTTATCGACTGTTTTTCACGCCACAGCTCTATTTCTTTATGATTGCCCGATACCAAAACATCAGGCACAGCCATACCTTCAAACATATAAGGACGAGTATAGTGCTTAGTTCCCAGATACTTTCCTTGATGTGAATCGGTTAACGCTGATTCCATATCCCCTAATACACCGTCAATAAGACGAACTACCGAGTCTATCATTACCATAGCAGGTAGCTCACCACCCGACAGAACATAGTCGCCGATAGATATCTCGTCCGTGACAAACATATCCCGAATACGTTGGTCGATCTCTTTGTAATGACCGCATAACAAAACTATACGCTCTTTTTCTTTGTAGCGATTAGATATATCCTGATTGAGTAACCTACCTTGTGGAGTAAAGTAGATAACTGGTACTTTATCACCACCGTCTTTAATGACGTCCTTGAGAGCATTGTATAAAGGCTCCGGCTTCATTACCAGGCCTGCTCCACCACCAAATGGATAATCATCCACCTGCTGGTGCTTGTCAGTCGAGTAGTCCCTTATGTTGTGGAGTGCTACTTCAACTAAACCTTTCTTGGCAGCCCTATTAACTATGCCGTTCTCAAGAAAACCTGAAAACATTTCAGGGAATAAAGTCAGTATATCTATCCTCATAAATCCATCAATTCAGCTATATTTTTTACAAATATCTTCTTCGCCTCAAAATCTTTTTCGATTACAAACTCCTCTACGTCGGGAACCATAAAAGTCTCTTCCGAATTAACCTTTGTTATGACCAAGGTGTCGTATGACTGATTGCTAAAATAATCGTCTACCACACCCACCTCTTTGTCGTCCCAGATTACTGTAAGACCGATAAGGCCATTCTCATCTATAAGCGAATCGATTGTCTCCTCATCCAGTGCCAGCCAAGCTGTCTGACAACCCAGAATCTCATTAACGACTGATCTGTCGTCGATTCGCCCAGATAGATTATTGCCTCTAAGTGCGTCCAGTTGGACAGTTAAGAATCTAACACGTCCATCGTCATAGACGACAAAAAAGTCAGATAGCGACATAAAGCAAGTTTGGAAATCTGCGTACACTCGGAGCGAAAAGGAGCCGTCCTCCTGTATTCCTTTACCAAACCTGCCGATCTTTATCAGGTTAACTTCGTTCTTATTCAATAATTTCTAACTCAGCTCTTTTACCTTGTTTAGTTGATACAGCGTTGAGAATTGTTCGGATTGAACTGGCAGTTCGACCTCTTTTCCCAATAACTTTACCAATATCAGATTTCGATACTCTTAGCTCATAAAGTGTTACTTTATCGCCAAGTATCTCTTTGATTTCAACCTGGTTAGGGTCGTCAACTAATGCTTTTACTATAAATTCAATAATCTCCTTCATTTCTCAACTCCTATAAGTTATTCTGTTTCGGTAGCTTGCGTTTCCTTTGCATACCTGAATTCGTGGAATTTCTGTAAGACTCCTGCCTTTCTCAGTAATGAGCGAACTGTTTCAGTAGGTTGTGCCCCCACTTTCAACCATTTAAGTGCGCTCTCTTCCTCTACTTTCAATGTATAAGGATCTGTTTTTGGGTCGTAATACCCAATTGCTTCTATATATTTTCCATCTCTTTTGGCTCGAGAATCAACCACTACAATTCTATAAAATGGTTGATCTTTTGCGCCCATTCTTCTCAGCCTGAGTTTAACCATTTGTTCTCCTTTTCGAGTATTTATTCATTAGAACTCCTCTATAATAGTGCACATATAATTGGCTCTATAAAGTCAAGTTTTATTTCTACAAACCAAAGCCAGCTCGTTTAAACTTGCCTTGATTCATCTGTTTTATCATGTTTTTCATCTGATCGTACTGCTTTAGTAACCTGTTAACACTCTGTATGTCGGTACCGCTACCAGCAGCTATTCGTCTTCTTCTTGAACCGTTAATTATTGTTGGGTTCTCCCTCTCCTTCATCGTCATTGATGAGATGATTGCCTCTATCCTTGCAGTGTCTTTGTCTGATACGTCGACCTGACTCAACACTTTTGAGTTTACCCCGGGAATCATCTTCAAGATCTGATCGAGTGGTCCCATTTTTTTTATTTGCTGCAATTGGTCATAAAAATCGTTCAGGGTGAACAGATTTTTCTTCAACCTCTGCTGCATCTTTTCGGCTTGTTCCATATCGATAGCTGCTTCGGCTTTCTCGATTAGCGACAGTATATCGCCCATACCAAGTATTCTCGAAGCCATACGCTCTGAGTGGAACTCTTCTAAGTCACTCGGTTTCTCACCGGTACCTACAAACAGGATAGGTTTATTTGTAACCGCTTTAATTGAAAGCGCAGCACCACCACGCGTATCTCCATCCATCTTTGTCAGAACTACACCTGTGAACTCGAGTTGTCGGTTGAATTCAGCAGCTACGTTAACTGCATCTTGACCTGTCATTGAATCTGCAACGAAGAAGATATAGTCAGGCTTCACCTGTTCTTTGAGTTTTACTACCTCTTCCATCATTTCTTGGTCTAAGTGCATACGTCCGGCTGTATCTAATATAATCAGATTCTTAAAGTTTTTATCAGCATAATCTAACGCTTTATCTGCGATCAGATTAACCTTATTACTATCATCGTGAATAACGGGAATGTCGAGTTGTTTACCCAATGATTTAAGCTGATCCACCGCTGCCGGTCTATAGATGTCACACGCTGCTAAAACTGGTTTAGCATTCTTCTTACGCAAATAATTCGCCAACTTTACACAAAAAGTAGTCTTACCAGACCCTTGAAGACCTACTACCATAATCTTGGTGATTCTGTTGTCATAGATCTTATAGTCTATTTTCTCGCTACCCATCAGCTCTATTAGCTCTTGATGAACTATTTTAACGAGCTGTTGACCAGGGGTGAGGCTCTTCATTACTTCAGCGCCAATTGCTTTCTCTTGGACTGTGTTAACGAAGTCTTTAACTACTTTAAAGTTTACGTCAGCTTCTAACAGAGCTCTTCTTATTTCACGAAGTGTTTCCTTTATATTCTCTTCACTTAGCTTACCTTCGCCTTTAAGGCGCTTGATGATTTGCTCCATTCTTTGCGTAAGATCGTTAAGCATCCTTCAAACTCCTTATAGCTTCTGTGTAATTGGCATGCTTGAAAACAAAAGAACCTGCAACTAAAATATCTGCACCAGCTTCTCTTAGCTGTTTAGCATTATTATCCTGAACTCCACCATCTATTTCGATTTCAAGGTCTTCAGCATTACTTACCATCCCTTTCAAGACACGAATCTTCTCGTAAACCGATGGGATGAACTTCTGTCCGCCAAATCCAGGATTAACACTCATCAACAAGACAAAATCCAAGTCTTCCACTATCGGCTCCACAATGTGTGCCGACTCAGCGGGGTTGATTGCCCAACCGGCTTTTATCCCTTTACTCTTAATTTGATGAATTAATCTATGATTATGATAGACAGTACCGGGGTGGTACGCTATGTAAGAAACTCCTATGTCAGACAGTACATCCACATACGCCTCTGGGTTAGTCACCATAAGATGAACGTCAAGTGGTACTGTACTAACTTTTCTGATCTGCTCAATAATTGGCGGACCATATGTAAGATTTGGCACATAATGCCCGTCCATTACATCAATGTGCAATAGGTCTGCACCAGCCTCAATAACGGACTTAATCTCTTCTCCCAGCTTCGTAAAATCAGCTGAAAGAAGTGAAGGGGCGATTTTTATTCCTTTTTGCATTATCCTTCGTCACAAA
>JAJBBL010000212.1 GCA_020532365.1 Candidatus Cloacimonadota bacterium
AACTATATGTCACCCGTAAAATACCGAGAACTATATGAGAATAATGTCGATAACAAACGTGTCACTTTACAAGTGGTGTGAAAAATGGGACAGGGTCACAATTTTTGAAGAGTCTAACTGATAGTTAATAAAGTAAATAACAAAATAAAGCGAGGTGTTCATTTAAGCAATATAATCGAGTAACTACCAACTTTTACAATCAATTACTCACTCGCCAAAATAAAGCGGAAATAATTTACTCTTTTTTTGTCCTATTTCTCTATTCCATTCTCATCTCTGTAGATATAGGATCGAAGAAATTTGTCGGTGTTTTTGGAAGACGACTCAGTATTTTGCAACCGATAGATATAGAGGGTGGCAAAAAAAGGTGTAAAAGAAAAGCAGGGCTCACTATATCTCTTACTCTAAAAGAATTAACCCTGATATTATCAGCCGATAGCCCTCTTTTGTCGACACTACTAAAAATTTTACTTGTCAACCTTATAGTGGTCAGAAATATTGAGTTACAAACAATTAAGAGGAAGGTGATTAGTTATGGCAACGACGTCCGATATCAGAAATGGAATGATGTTAGAGTTTAAGGACGGTATTTACGAGGTTATTGAGTTTCTACACGTCAAGCCTGGAAAAGGTAACACATTTGTTCGCACGAAAATGAGGAACGTGAAAACTGGGCAAGTGTTAGAGAACAACTTCAGAATCACCGAGAAGCTGACAGAGGTCAGGGTAGAAAAGAAGAAGATGCAGTATCTTTACTACGACGGTGACTTTTATGTGTTTATGGATAATGAGACCTATGAGCAGAGCAGTTTAGATTCCGAGGCGATAGGTGATTTAGATAAATATTTATTAGAGAACACAGAGGTGGTGATGAAGGTATCTCCTGACGGCGAGATCCTCGGTATCGAGCTTCCTACTTCTATAGTGATGACGATTACAGAGTGCGACCCGAATATCAAGGGCAATACAGCATCGGGTGGCGGCAAGAATGCGGTGACTGAAACGGGTTTACGTTTAACGGTACCTTTTTTTATTGAAGCGGGTGAGAAGATAAAAGTAGACACTCGTAACGGCGCATATGTTGAGCGAGCGTAACAAAATAAATAAAAAGCTTGACTGAAAAGAGTCTCTTGTTTCTTTAGTTGGTTTAGATGGAATAAGGAGGAAAGATGGCTAGTAAAAAAAGAACTTTTGCTGCGAAAGTAGCCCATGAGTTGAGCATGGAAGGAAAAGCTGTCTGCCCTAATTGCAACGTCGAATTGAGAAGGGTTAAACTTATCCTCAACAAAAAGTCCAAAGCTAATACTTGGACGCCTGGGTATAGTTTCCTCAACGTTTGTAAGTGCAATGAGAGCGACGTATATGCTGGAAAAATAAAATAAATTCTCACACCCTACATAGAATGCCCTCCTAATACCCTCTTATCGCCCCGATAAGAGGGTATTTTCTTTGAAAAAAACCTGTACAGGTTAAGACTCTATCTAAAAATAGGTAGAGTTTAGAATAAACTTGAACGTAATTATCTGAGGTTTAGATATGAAAAATAAAAGGTATATCTTAATCAAAGTCTTAGCTTTAGCTTTAACGATGCTGTACTCATTTCCCCCACAACCAGCACTAATCAACTCATATAATGAGATGGAAAACGTGGTCAGTGAAATCTATGGACCTCACAGAAGTGAGCGTGGAGATAGTAATCTACCGCAAAAAATACTCGTCTTGATGGTGGAATTCGAAGATTTAAGATTTGAGCAGAGTGTTACCAATGTTGACTTTTTAGCCGACCCTTCTTACACGATAAGCGATTATGTCGGCCGTTATTTAGAGCATATGAAGAGCTATTATCTGGATGTTTCTGACGGCGTTTACGAAGTTGATTATGTTGTTTTGGACAAGATATTCACTTTAGAGCGTCCGATCGGTTATTATGGTGAGAGTGGGAGGAGTTTAGAACGTCGTGTCGAACTGAGCAAGACTCTGATCAAGATGGCTGACCCGGTAGTCGATTACTCTGAATACGATGCTTACATTATATTCCACGCCGGTTCAGGTAAAGAGACTGATATTTACGGCACTAATCCCAACAGTATCTCAAGTTCGTTTATCAACCGCTCACTTTTTCAGCATATTTTAGACCGTGATAACGATGATTTTCCCGGTTTAGAGACAGAGGATGGGATTCACATCAAGGAGCTAATTATAGCCGCTTCAAATCAAGATCATCCCGACAACCCAGAGGACCTAAACTATGGTATTTTAGGCCTTTTATGTCATCTGTATGGTCGCCAAATGGGGCTACCTGCACTTTTTGGTAACGTGCCTGATATAGGTCGTGCAGCAGGTGCGGGGAACTTTTGTTTAATGGGCACAGGTGTATGGAACGCAAACGGTTTTGTTCCCCCTTTACTATCGGCTTGGTTGCGCTATTATTTAGGGTGGGCTCAGCCTACTGAGGTGACTTTTGACTCTACTAACTTGAAGATAGCTCATCCGATGACCAGCTTTTTAGGCAGTAACACGAGTAAGCTCTACAAAATCAATATTTCAGCCGACGAATATTTTCTGATCGAAAATCGACAGCAGAATCCGGATAGCTCAACTTTAGGAGGCCAGCCCAACTTCACTTTTCAACTATTGCCGGGTGGTGAGCAGGAATATTACCCTCCACCATACACGATGATACCCCGCTTCAACTTTATGAAAAACAGTTATCGTGGTTGCGAGTGGGACTTCTATTTACCAGGTTTGGGTGGTCCTGACATAGTTAATCTCGAGGACGGCTCAGGGTTACTAATTTGGCATATTGACGAAGAGGTCATCAGGGCGAACATAGAGCATAACACAATCAACGCAAACCCAAAGCATCAGGGCGTTACTCTCATTGAGGCGGACGGAATCCAACATCTTCGCTCCAGCATGCCCGATAACTATATGCGAGGCTCCCCCTTTGATGCTTTTAGGAAGGGGCATAACGATTATTTTGGCAAAAGGTATTTAGAAGACGGAACTCTTTCCATCCCGTTTGTAGAGAGCTACTATGGTAATTCAGGTTTAGAGATTTACAATATTAGCGATTCAAATCCGATTATGGAGTTTTCGGTTCAATTCCCCGATTATTTAACCTTCACAGGGTACGGTGATAGACCGCTTCCGCTCGCTATGATAGACGGATCAGCAGACTCCAAATATCTCTTTAAAGCGTACGAAACGGGGGAACTCTTTCTGTTTCAAGAGGGCGAGCTCCAAAACGGCTATCCGAAAAACGTAGGCACTATTCCTCATCTTTATGCGATAACTGCTGATAACATGCAGATTTTACTACCCTCTATCAACGCTACAGGCGAGAACGAACTACACCTTATTTCAGCAGCAGGTATTGAGAAAAGTAAAGATGACTTTACTGGCTATGAGTGGGCTTCACATCCGATAGCAGCTGGCCTCGAAGGGTTATCAATCTACGCTCTACTCTCTTTCAACAGTTTATCAGATAACAGTAGCAAGATTTATCTTTTAAATGGAGACTTTAAGGTTTCGAATGCCATAGATATAGAGGGCTTGCAAATTGCCTCAAATTTAGTGTTACGTGACAGCGACCTCTTTTACTTCGTCAAAGATGCGGCAGGTATGCATACTTTAGAGAGGTTAGATTTGAGTAGCTTCGAGAGGAAGAGAGTATCGGTCGACCTCCCCTCAGACTTTGAAATCGACTCGTTCACAATAGCGCCGATAACTAAAAAGCTAAGCGGTGCCGTTATGTTAGACAATCTTCTTGTAACGGGCAAAGACAACGGGATTTACCTATTCACTGAAGATGGTGTAATAGAGAGCGGGTTCCCTGTCTATTTATCAAATGAGATAAGTTCACTCCCTACGTTAGCGGACGTTGATGGGAACGGTTATCTCGATATTTTATTGATGGGTAGCGACCAGCTGTATGTAATTGGGTATGACGGAGGTTTGTTAACCTATCCGAAAGTGGTACAGCTCGAAAAAAAGGGGGCGGTAAACGGTAGATTAGGGGTGGTTGTTGTGGACAATGACGGAGCAAAGCCGCATATCATAAGCACACTTAACGGTAATCGGTTAGCTTTATGGGACGACACTTTTAGGCTCTTACCAAGTTATCCAAGAATCTATAATCAACAGCCTCTAAACACCCCATATTTAGTGAAGAGCAGCAGCGGCATCGACGCCTATCTATCTGCAGAAGGGGGTGTAGTCTACAAAGAGGCGGTTACAAACGGAGCAGATATTGATCTATCCGAGCTCTGGGTAGCAGAGTATGTAAACCTACAGAGGAGCGGGTATTTTAAGCCCAAACAGCTAACTAACAAGTTTGAATCGTCGAAACTATTTGTTAAAGACGAGTGTTATGTTTTCCCGAATCCGGTAGGGGGTTTACAGGGCGAAACCCTCTATCTAAATATGATGACTAATGAGAGTATTTTAGTAGAGGTAAAAATATTTGACATAACAGGCAAAATAATTTTTCAAGATAGAGTGCAGTCACAGGCTTACGTTCGAAACAGAAATAAGGTGAATATTTATGTAACTAACTTAGCTCGTGGAGTTTATATCTTACAGATGGCTGCAAGGGATCAGGTACTGACATTTAAGTTTGCCGTGGAGAAGTAGGTTGTAATTAACTAAAGGAGTAAAGGAGCTATATGAAAAGAACATTTTTAATAATCGGTTTGGCACTATTTTGCCTTATACTCAACGCCGATCCAATCTTGATAAACGCTGATTATGGTTGGAAATCATTAACTTTGCCGCCGTCAACTTCGATTAGTGCGATGGGTGGAACGGGTGGCGAGTATTTTTCAGAAGCTTCTACCTTTTTGCACCATCCGACATCAGGTCTCATAGGTGGTGTTAACTCCGCTACGGGTAGCAAAACTCTTTGGTTCGCCGACACGAATCTAAACAGTATTGCGATCAGTTCTAACACGGGGCGTAACTCTTTCGGCTTTATTTTCCGCTCGTTAGATTACGGGAAGATAGACTCCAGGGATCTCAACGGCGAGATAATCGGCGAGTTTCATCCTTTGGAGCTAAACTTAGGGTTCAACTATGCGCGTCGTTTAACGCCAGATTTCTATGGAGGTTTGAACCTACTCTTTCTTTATCAGCGGATTGAATCGAGCACGTCTATCGGCTTTGCCACCGACATAGGTATGACTTATTTAACCCCTGTTCAGGGCTTAAATGTAGGTGTTGCGATCAAGCATTTAGGTGTGACCGACAAAGGTGATGTTGAGCGGATAAAGCTGCCGACGACCCCAGAGTTAGGCATAACCTATGTATATCCGTTAACAAGTGTCGACTTATTATTAGCGGCGGATGTATTGAAGCATCCGGACGACAGCAATATAAAGGGGCGCTTAGGTTTAACAGCTCGGATCAACGACATTCTTGATCTTCGAGGCGGATATTTAGTTAATTACGACAGTCAAAGCATCACAACCGGTTTAGGTGTTTCTTGGCGCTCGATCGGTTTCGACTATGCTTACTTACCTTTCAAAAACAATCTTGATGATGTTCACTCTTTTAGTATAACCTACAAGTTTTGATGTTGAGGAAAACATATGCGAAGCGTTAAATATTTAGTTCTATCATTAGTAGGGGTCTTATTTTTAAGCACCTTTTTATTCGGTTTAGATTACGTTCCGAGAGAGATAATCGTTAAAACGACAGAGCCTTTGAGCGTAAGGAGTGTTGATGAAATACATTTTGGCGTAGCCGATTTAGATAACTTTATCGCTCTAAAGGGGGCACGCCAAGTCAAGGTGATGACCCCATCTCCAACGAATAGGTATTACACGGTTAGACTGAA
>JAJBBL010000192.1 GCA_020532365.1 Candidatus Cloacimonadota bacterium
AAAGGCTTAGGTAAATACCTTTCACATCTTATGATTCCCAATAAAGCAGCATAGATCTATATTCTACTTCATCCCCCTAGTGATTACTTCACAAAGGGGGAACAGTAGAGGATCTATTACTACCACCTTGTTCATTCAACATACCCATTCACATATCCTTACAAACCAATAACATACAAACAACAACCTACAAATGACCGAATAGGTAGAATAAGAACTTGAAATGAAGGCCTTTCTCTGTTTAGTGTACGAAACCACTTAATGGGAATCTGAAAAATAGAAAGGTTTAATGGAGATATAGTTCTGGCTTGGTATCTTGATAATCAAAGAAGTAATGTATCATGAACAGTTTTTCCACCTCCGATATATTCACCATTGCCCTAGGTTTGAATGAGCCTTTCGTTAAGAAACCCCTTTTATATCATTCGTTGTTGCTAATTTGGGGAGCTACTTATATTGGATATTTATTTATACTACTACTAACTACAGCACTGGGCACTACAATAGAGGTCCTATCCCATAATTGAATGTGATAGTAGTTGTCACCACCGATTATTACCAAAGTTTATAATAGGCACCATATCCGCCGGGCTTAACATCAGGGTGTTCATACACTAAAACAGTCACATTATTCTTACCAGCGTTTTTCTTGAGGATTTGGTTAACCTTTCCAGCTAGATGTACCTCCTCTGTACTTACAGTTTCAAGGCCTTGATATTTGCCCTTATTGTCAGCTACGAATTTGGATACACTTATTTTATTCCTATTAAAAAAGGTAATAGCGTTGCTCTCCATATATTCATTTGTGAAACCCCATTCCAGGCCGTTATATATCCATTCTGTATCAATCATAATGACCCCTTCATATAGAAGAACAAACCTGTTTGGCACTGGCTCAGGATCAAAGTAGAAAGAGAGAGTTGTGTTATTTGCTAAGGTAGATATATCCCATCTATGGGCAGTTATTTGATTAGTTTTTAGATTGTAGGACGTACCTAAGTCATTACTCTTTCTTTCATCAAATTTCACGCTACTTGTCGAAGCATACCTAGCTGTAATAGTAAACTCCTTTTTTGCGGTAGGTAAGGTAATCGTTTGATTGGTGGAAGTAGAAACATTAAGTCCTCCAACCCCCCCCCATTCACTCACCTCCCAGGTGAGGAAGACTGATCCACTTAGTCCTTGGCTTAGTTCTACTTGGCTTCCTCCTAAGTACTTCCTTTGACCAGTTTTTCCATCAAACTTGATCGCTGTCGAAGATGTCATAAAATCACCTTTGTGATCTCTCGATTTAGGAATAAGCACAACAAGATTTGGTGAAACCGAAATCAATTGATTACCTCTTCTTTGCCCAAACGTTGGCTTCCCTTCCTTGTCCCTTCCTTGTCAATTTTGACGATGTATGTCGCATCACCTGCATCGTTGCCGCTCAGTTTGAGTTCATATTCCCACGAACCATTACTCTCTTTAGGAATACCATTGATATTAAGAATTATACCGAATTCATCTCCAATCGAGATGCCACTAATTTTGCCATCACCGTCATCATAATTAATTTTAGTTTCTTCTTTATTACCAGAGAAATCAAGTTCTATCGTATCTTCTTTACCCAGTGGGCCATCAGCCTTAAAAGCAAATCTTGCTATTACATCAATATCCTCATGAAGCGTTATAAGCTTCGTTTGCTCGTTTGTTTTATCAAGGCCATTGATTCTCTTGGCCTCTTCTATCCAGTGGTGAAACTCATACTTGTCATCATCACTATCTTGAGCCAATAAGGAGACTCTACTTCCCTTTAAATAAACTTTATTAGTTTTCTTATCAATGTCATCAGCATCGACCTCAAATATGCCTTTGCCAAAACGATCAGCAGTTAGAGTAACTTTTACTGGACTTACATCGATATTCTCATCGTCTACTTTCTGTCCAAATGTTGTCTTACCATCTGCTTCAACTTTAATTACGTACGTTGCATCTCCTGCATCATCATCTTTAAGTGTAAGCTCATATTCCCACGAACCTTTATCTTCCTTAGGTTCGGTGCCATCTTTGATTTTAAGGTCTATATCTAAACCATCTCCAATCGAGATGCCAGTCAAATTGTCATCATCAGTTTCAGCTTTTTCTTTAATGCTGTTATCGAGATTAAGAGTATCTTCGGTGTATGCTCCCAGAGGCCCATTAGCTTCTTTGTAGAACAGTGTGGTCAATATGGTTGTAGCATCGATTGTTAAAGTAGTAAGCAGGCTCTTGTCATCGCTGTGCTGCTTGGTGCTTCCTTCTTTATTAACATACGCAGTGAACATCTGTTCAGCATCTGGAGCAATTGATACGCTACCTTACTTCCCATCAAGTAGGATTTAGTCGATTTGCTGTTCACATGCAAATCGCCTACGGCAAGATCTCCCAGTCCCATTGGCTTTTCGGCTGTAAGCATTACCTTTTCTGTTGTTACAGGAACCATTTCAGTTACTGTTTTACCATCTTCCTCATAGGTGAATCGTTGTTCGATTATGGTGCCTCCTTCATAATCAACATGCATGACATAACGAGTTTCATCGTTATCTACGAATTTTAATACGTAATTGCCTTTATCTGGATCGTGATAAGGATCACGCTCATCGTAGATTAGGTTAGCTGGTTCAGGGCTGTTGTCTTTAACTACGACTTTCTTATCTTTTACTTCTATGCTAACTGGATTACCACTTGAGTCTGTGGCAATGATTGTATCTCCCTCTTTGATAAATCCCGCTTCTAACCATGGGATCATGTCTGAACAGCTCACGATTGCAAAAGTGAGCATGAGAATAATGCTTAAAAATGTTCCTAATCGTCTCATCATTTACCTAACCAGAAGATGCATATTCGCCACAGCACTCAACGCTACGAACTATCTTACTGTAGTTCTATTATCGTCATTTATCACCTTATTTATAATTTTTCTACTTATTCACATTAGAATCGGGCAATATACCGCAAAAATATCTTTGTGATTCATAGCTTTAGTTTTGTAGTATTCATCTTATAATTATGTTTGAACCCTATCTCATAACGTATATTTTTCGGAGTTTTGCTAAGAAAGTTATGGTTCTTTGAGGTACTAAAGCGATGGTAGTTCGCCCTCCTACTTTACAGAGAACATCGTTTATATTGCACACCAATAGACAAACACCTCTTTTGAAATCTTACAACAATCGATTATTCTTCAAGGGTCTTTTACCACATACATGAAAGGGGAAAACTCTTAAACTCACAAATGACCTAATTGGGAGCATAAGATCGTGAAATGAATATGACAATTTCTACAATAGAAAGGAGTTATGTGGTAATAGCTGTTTTATCAAATGGATTTTAGATTATGAGGTAAACGGTGAGATAATGTAAATCTTAAAAGAGGCTTTACGTGCTTATAAAACCAAACGCCCTAAAATGTTACTCATCTTTGTATAGTAACCATAAATTCACCTTCTCTATTAAAAGGTGGTGAATCCCCGTGGGTGATACGTTTGGAGAGAGGTAATGACAAGGACCATTGAAAATAAAAAACCAGTCTGGAAGTTGGCAATAAAAAGGTTAAGTTCTCCTATCTTACTAGCCCAGACTTTCTTATGCCAAAACTTGTTTATAATACCTGAACTGTTACTGTATTATTTTATATTTCCATCCCGTTGTTGGGCTTCCTACAGGGCTTTCCAATACCCAAACTGTCACATAAGGATAACTTGCCTCTATTGATATTGAGTGAGAATTATTTTCAATCCCAGAAGGAACTCTCTTAAAATCTTTGAGATACGTTTTATTATTGAATGAATAGAACGATTCTTCAGTTCCAACCCAACCAGTATTTAACACTCGCCTGTTTTTATAGAACACAACAAAATGGTTACCTACTGCCTCTGGATCGTATTGGAATGCAAGGTTTTTTCCCGTTTGAACACTCCAGTGGTGTACCGTCACCTGATGGGAATTTGAATTTGCCATGGTCGTTCCAATAGCAATCTCTTCAAAAGGATACAAGCGAGTGATCGAATAAGTCGAATTAGAAAATTCAGGGCCAAACCACCCAATTACATTAGTATCTCCGATTACTGCTAACGTCACATCCCTGAATCTCACTGCGGAGTTTCCATTATCGACATTCTCTATTGTCTCTTTAAGCAAGGATTCAGTATTGTCCTTCTCTATCTCCCAGTTAAGGAAGGTCACTTGATTGTCTTTAGTGTTGTACCCAAGAAGAACTTGCGAGTTACTAAGATATTTCGTCTCAGAGTCAAAGGCAAAAGGCGAGGAATCAATTTGAACTTTCCCCGTAGTGCTAGTTTTACCTGAAACACCTGCCATGCCACCATCTACTTCTCCCACTTCCTTTGCATTAGCTCGGAGAGTTACTATTTTTGCCTTAACAGCAATTATATCATCTTCCCCTACTACTTTCTGTCCAAATGTCTTATTACCATTTTCATCGACGATGACTACATAAGTTGCTTTACCAGCATCAGGAACATCAAGTGTAAATGAATACTCCCATGAGTCGTCAGGATTTTTATTTGGTGGAGTATTGTCCTTATTTTTTAGCTTTATCTTGTTTTCATCATTTTCACCAATTGAGATACCCTTTATCTTACCATCCTCATCATAATTAATTATCGTCTGTTCTTTAGTGCCACCACTGTTTGAAAAATCAAGTTCTATAGTGTCTTCAATCCCTAATGGACCAGCTTCTTTAAAAGCAAATCTTGCTATTACTTTTACATCATCATCTAGTGTTATAAGCTTCAAGGGTTCTGTTGACTTATCAAGTCCTTCGACTTTATCTTCCTCTTCTATCCAGTGGTGAAACGCATACTCACCATCATCACTATCTTGCGCTGATAATGAGACTTTACTTCCCTTTAAATATGAGAATTTAGATTCGTTTTGAATAGTATTACCATTCACTCTCAGCATGCCGTTACCAAAAGGCTCAACTGTGAGCTCTATCCTTTTTATTGTTATGGGAACCATTTCTGTAATAGTTTTGCCGTCTTTTTCATAGGTAAGGCGTTGTTCAATTGTGGCCTTTCCATCACTATCGACATGCATGACATAGAGAGCATCGTCATTGTTTTCGAATTTAAGAACATAGTTACCTTGGTCAGGATTGTGGTCTAGATCTTGTTCATCGTAGGTAAGTTTAGTAGGAGTTGGACTTTCTGGAATCGTTATACCATCATCTACAACAGTAAGAGTTATGTTGTTACCACTGGAGTCTGTGGCAATGACCGTATCTCCCTTTTTGATAAACCCGGCTTCTAACCATGGGATCATGTCTGAACAGCTAGCGATTGTAAAAGTGAGTATGACAATAATATTTAAGAGTGCTCCTACCCTTCTCATTACCCACCTGACTAGAAAATGTATGTTCACTACAGTTTTCTACGCATGTACAATCTTACTGTAATTCTATTATCGTAATTTGTCATCTGATTTATAATTTTTCTACTTCTATTTTTGGTTTATTACCATCGGGCTAAAACAGCAATGTCGAAAAATTAATCTGTTGGTGAAAAAAGTGTTACTAATCCAATGTCTCCCATTACCCCAGAGAGTGTAAGATGAACTACTTTCACACTCTTTGCTTTTGAGATCTGTATGTGCTCTCTTTGTGATATTGTCACTAGCTATTACATTTAAAATGAGTAAAAGTAGTTTCATGAATTCTAAACGATATGGCCTTTATACATCTTTAGCACTGATTACCCTACTTTATT
>JAJBBL010000010.1 GCA_020532365.1 Candidatus Cloacimonadota bacterium
CATCTAAGATCAGTTCCCCCTCTCCATAGAGAAGTGTGGAACCAAAGAATAATAACGTTAGTACTGAAATTACGCTCAATACTTTTGTCATCCATTTTCCTCCGTTTTCGATTTCAAGTCTATCTTCTGATCATAATCTATCGAGGACAGACATCATCCATTCTATTCTCTCCAGGTATTAGAGTATCGTACTTAAGTAAAGGAATTTTTAAAAACCCTCTATAGTAGTAACGTGAAAAGGCTGAACAATTTCTTTGGAGAGGAGAAATTTTACGTTTATTTATAGACTACCGAGTAGCGCCCAATCTCTTTTTGTCTTCATACATCGACATATCTGCAATATTGATCAACTCTTCAATGTTGTTTGCATCTTTAGGGTACGAGCTATAGCCGATGCTACAAGTAACGTTTAGTACGATATTCTGGAACTTCATCGGTTTTTCATACACTTCTCTGATACGCTTGATAATCGTATGTATATTATCTAAACTTGCGATGTTAGGCAAAATGACAACAAACTCATCTCCGCTAAAGCGGGCTACTGTATCTACTTTTCGCACAGCTTTAACTATGCGCTTTGCTGTTTCGATCAGAACTAAGTCACCCACTGTGTGTCCATGTTCATCGTTAATTACCTTAAACTTGTTTACGTCTATGAAGAGTAACCCTAATTTAATTTCACTACGGTCTGCATTGGCAATAGCGCCTCTTAAACGGTCATAGAGTAGCTCTCTGTTTGGTAGTTTAGTAAGAGTGTCATACAGTGCTTTATTTTGATATTTTTCGATCTCCATTTTGAGGAAGTTTATATCGATAATTGTTCCTGTAATGGTATCAACTTCACCTTTGGTGTTCAACTCGCTATACCCTTTGAACATATACCATTTATAAGCACCTGCTACATCCTTAACACGAACCTCTATGGAGAGCGCATCTTCCATACTCTTAATATATTCGTTAATCATTGTACGAAACTTAACTTTGTCTTCTGGATGAATTAAGCTAACAAAGCTATTGAAATCCTTTGGAATGGATTGACTCTTAAAGCCCAATAAATCACAAAACTTATCAGAAACCGTTAAGCTGTTTTCAACAACTTTCCATCTCCAGAGCCCTTCATTCACTGAGTTAAAAATATTGATAACTGCGTTAGAGCTTACCAATAGATCTGAATTGGCAGTGATCAGGTCTCTGACATCCAACTCAACTCTTTCCCTATAACAGAAGCATCTGTTAAAAGCCAGTTTAACGGCAGTAGCCAACTTTTCAGAGGTAAAGTTTTTCGAGAGAACAACTCCTATTTTAACGAGCCGCTTTGATTCGGTTAAACTAACCTCTTTAACATCGTTTGAAAGAAAGATGAACGGTGACTTAAACCTTTCACACTGCTTATCCAAGTATTCAAGCTCTTTACTCTTGTTATTCGCCAACGACTGATAGTCTATAATAAACAGTTGTACACCAGCGTTACTGTCAAATTGCTCAATCTCTTTTAGGTCGGTAACCTGAATTATTTTAGGTTGAAGTCCGTCACTCTCTTGGAATGTCAAGGCAACCCGCTTCAACAACTCATCATCTTTAGTAAAAAAAAGTATTTTTTTTAACTCCATTGGGTATCCCCCATTAAGTTTGAGGTTTAAAAAATTGCTTTAATCAGGTCAGAAGGTTCGGTCCTAAACGTAGCCCCTTTCCCTTGAAAGAAACCGTAACGCCTAATCAAGTGGATCGACAGCGGCGTCCATCTTATCTCCACCCCATTTTGTAAGTTCTTCAATGTGATAATTCCCTTCGGCCAAAAAGTTCTGTCCATAAAAGGGGATATGATTCGACCACGTGCTGTAACATATTGCAGGTCATATATTTCATCAATCACAACACCATCTTCATCGTAAGGGAGCGCTTTTTTTGTTAAATAGTCTAATCTATCGGCTATCTCCTCTTTGGTTTTCGCTAACCCTTTTAGAACCTCTAAGTCTTCAGCAATAATTTCATTATAATGCCGTTTGTCTTTACCTAAGAAACCGTCGAGTGTTACCACTCCTGGCTTTAGCCTCTCTTGTATCTTAACTTCTTGAGGGGTTAATTTCATCTTCTACCTCACATTTTGTAAATGGTTGTTAGTGTAGTTATCAGCCGAAGCTGTCATAATAAACGTCTTCAATTCCGAGCTCTCTCATTCTCTTTTCAGAAGCGTTAAGTAGCCCGGGGTTACCACAGAGATACCCTTCAGTATTCTTTGGGTCACGTAAGTGTTCTTCAAAATAGGGTGGTATATAACCGGTCAGACCGTCCCATCCATCATTGGGCTCAGGGTGTGAAAGAATCGGGATGAATTTGAAGTCGTGCATCTCCTCTTCAAACCTCTTCATCCCTTCAAGAAGGAACAGATCTTTGGTTGTTCTGGCACCAAAGAAGAAGACAATCCTCCTCTTTGATTTCTTCTCGTTAAGCTCTTCCAACATTCCTTTAAAGGGTGCCATCCCAGAACCACCTGCTACAAAAAACATATCAGTCCCTGTGTCACGGATATAGAAATCACCGAATGGACCTGTAAAAGATATTTCATCCTTCTCTTTAAGATGGTCATGAGTAAAGGTGGTCATAATCCCTTCCGGTACCTTACGGATAATCAATTCTATATAGTCTGTATGCGATGGGTTACTCGACACCGAATACGCCCTCATCACTGGTTGTCTAACTTTACCGTATCTCTTTGATTCTAATTGTACGTATTGCCCAGCTTTAAAGGTTATTTCATTTGGTTCGATTAGCTTAAACTCGATCCGTTTAATGTCATAAGTATAGTCCTCAATGGCGGTAACGACTGATTTATACTTACGGATCGAGAATATTGATTCAGGAATCTCAATTTTAAGGTCTCTTTTAACTTTTACCTGACAAGAGAGCCTAATACCCTCTTCAAGCTCCTTTGGACTCATATACGGTTTTTCAGTTGGTAAAAGCGGACCACACCCATCAATACCCTTGACTTTACAGAGTCCACAGGTACCCCTTCCACCGCAGGCAGAGGAGACAAATATGTCTTTCTCGGCAAGTGAAGTCAAAAGGGAGCTCCCCCCCTTCACAGTTATCTCTCTTTTACCGTTAATATCTATTTTGCAATCACCATAGTTAGCCAGGAAATAATCAGCTATAACGATTATGGTAGATAGAACTCCACTCAACCCTACAAAGGTCAAAACATTATTGATAATTATTAGCATCATTTTCTCACCTTTTAAGACTATTGAATTATTACCACACCAGAGAAACCGATGAAAGCAAGTGCCATAATACCTGTAATGATCAAGCTAATAGCTGCATTGTTCATCCCCTTAGGTAGCATTTTTTCTCTAACCTTTCCTCTAATCCCGGCTAAAGCAAGTATTGCTAACAACCAGCCTAAACCACTACCAGCACCAAACGCTATCGATTGAATAAAAGTGTAGTTACGAATAATCATAAAAAGTGAGATCCCGAAGATAGCACAGTTGACCGTTATCAACGGCAAAAAGATTCCCAATGAATAGTATAGTACCGGCGAAAACCTCTCGATAACAAGCTCCAAGAGCTGAACAAACGCTGCAATAACAATAATAAATATAATGTATTGCAGGTACACGAGATTAAGCGGTACAAGTATGTAATGATACGCTAAATAGTTCAAGCCAGAGGTAAAGGTCAATACGAAAAAGACTGCCATACCGAGCCCAGCTGACGCCTCCATATCTTTCGAAATAGAGAGATAAGAACACATCCCTAAGAAGTTAGTAAGCAGGATGTTACTTGTAAATATCGCTGCTATAAAGATCACAAATGAGTTTATTTCCATCACATCCCCCTTATGCCTGCTTTGGTAATGAACGATAATTGATGTACCATATTAACAAACCCAAGACAAAGAAAGCACGCGATGCCATAACCATTATTGACCACGGAGTCCACCAATCGCCCAATATTTTAAAGCCAAATAAGCTTCCGAAACCAAAGAGCTCTCTGACAAAGGCGATGACAAGTAAAACGAGCATATACCCGATACCTGAGCCGACACCATCGATAAGCGAGTCAAACGGTTTATTCTTCTGAGCAAACGCCTCAGCCCTTCCCATTACGATACAGTTAGTAATGATCAAGCCGACGTAAGGTCCAAGTGAACGGCTAATATCGGGGAAAAACGCCTTGAGGAAGATATCGATAATAATCACATATGAGGCAATTATCAAAGTCTGTACCATCATTCTCACGCTACGTGGCGTATAGTCTCTGATTAGCGAAATAGTGTAGCTTGAAAGTGCAGTGGTAAAAATCACACCCAACCCCATAACCAGACTATTCATCATCAGGTTAGTTACGGCGAGTGCAGAGCATATACCCAATATTTGGCGGCAGATAGAGTTATCAGTGAAGATACTCTGTTTCAATATTTCTTTAGTTTTCATATCTGGTCACCTAAAATTTCTATTATTTTCTTCAAATTATCGGTGAGCATATCGACGATAGCTTTGCTTGACGCAGTTGCACCGGTAATCTGATTAATTTCTGTCTCTTTAGCTGCATCTTTTTCGGGAACGAGTCGATAGTTAATCACCTCTTCCCCTTCAAATATCGGCTTACCGGCAAACTGTTCTTGGAATGTCGGCTCCGAGATTCTTCCGCCGAGTCCAGGTGTTTCACTCTGATTAAGGATATGGATCGCTATCAATTGGTCAAACTCAGGGTCTACGCCCACCAAACAGGTGATCGAGCCCCAAAGGCCAGCACCGTGAACGATAAAGCAGTAGCCAATTTTCTCCTCATCAGAGTAGGCTACGTAATACTTATAGCCATCTTTTTCTTGCTCTATGATATGTTTTTCATAGCTTTCAATAACATCATCAAAGGGGAGTGAAAACAGGGAGAGTACCGACTGTTTGAAGCGTAGCTCTTCACTTAACTCCACTCTTTCGATGGTACTATGGTAAAACACGGCGAGTATCGTCCCAAACAGTAGTGCCACGATTATCATAAACACTACAGGATAGACACGAGTTTCGGAAAACAACTTCTTTTCTTTATCCACGGTTACCTCTACAAATATAACTTTTAGGGTTAACTACTCTATGTCTCACTTTTTTACCCTCTTTTTAGTAGCAAGGTCTACCCCATACTCAATTAGCGGGATGAACGAGTTTGTCAGAAGCAGTGCAAACATAAACCCTTCTGTCCAAAGAGCATATTTTCTAATGAATACGGTTAAAAATCCAATCAAAAGGCCGTAAATCCAGATAACTGCACTCTTCTTTGGAGCTGTAATCGGGTCGGTAGCCATAAAGACAGTACCAAACAGCACGCCACCGCTGATGAGTAAGTGTATCAATTCTGAACTCGGATAGAAGATAAGTGAAAAAACGGTCATACTGAGTAACGTCGAGACCATTATCTCCCACTTAGCGGTTTTAGTGACGATTAAATAAATTGCTCCAAGCAGTATTAAGATCGCCGATGTTTCACCTATACTCCCTGGAATAGTCCCTCTAAAAAGGTCTAACAGTGGGTAGCCTATGCTGTTTTTAATCGGCGTAGCAGTGGTTACTACGTTAGGACTCAACCACGCTGCAAAACCACCGGGTAGACTCTTGAAAGGGTGTACCCACTCAGCAGTCATCTCGTTAGCAAAGGCGATATAGATAAAGGTACGACCTACTATTGCTGGGTTGA
>JAJBBL010000024.1 GCA_020532365.1 Candidatus Cloacimonadota bacterium
AACGTCGTTTTACTCGAACACGCTAACTTCATCATAACCGTCTATGCCCACAATGAGAGAAACCTTGTAAGATTAGGTGATTCAGTAAAAAAAGGACAGCCTATTGCAACTGTCGGCCAGACCGGTAACGCAACTACTCCACACCTCCACTTTGAGTACAGAGTGAAGGGTAAAGCTATCAACCCACGTAACGTTATTGGTAGTTTTTAACAGGTAAAGATATGAAAGCAAAGAACAGTAAAGACTTAATACCTATCGGACAAGTAGCTCACAGATTAGGAATACATGAGCAAACTATTAGAGCTTACGAAAGAAAAGGATTAGTCAAACCGTTACGCTCAGAGAAACGCACAAGATTCTTCAGTGAGGCAGATGTAACACGCATTATGATCATTACTCTACTTACTCAAGAGTTAGGTCTTAATTTGGCAGGTGTCAAAATCTTGCTCGATTTTGCTAAACAAAACCAGCACTCTGACGACGTACTTCTTGACTATATAGACGATTATAAATCAGAGATAATACACAAAACATTAAAGGAATAACAGATTGTATGTCACACG
This sequence comes from Candidatus Cloacimonadota bacterium, assembly GCA_020532365.1. Classification (GTDB taxonomy): domain Bacteria; phylum Cloacimonadota; class Cloacimonadia; order Cloacimonadales; family JAJBBL01; genus JAJBBL01. The sequence continues at coordinate 564 of JAJBBL010000024.1, forward strand.
ATATCTTTGACGACCAAGGACTCCAAAAGTATCTGAGAGAAATAGCAGATACACCTACTCTCAGTAGAGAAGAGGAGAAAGAATTGGCTATCAGAGCCAAACAAGGTGATGAAGCTGCTATACAGAAGCTTATTGAGTCAAATCTTAAGTTTGTCGTCTCTATTGCGGCAAGGTATCAACACCGCGGGCTCTCCTATCCTGAGCTGATTAGTGAAGGGAATATGGGGCTGATTAGAGCGATCGAGAAGTTTGACCCCACCCGAGATATAAAGTTGATCTCGTATGCAGTATGGTGGATCAAGCAGAGAATCCTTTTCGCCTTAGCAGAGAAAACAAGTATTATCAGAATCCCCCTTGGGAAATCAAATGCTATAAATAAGATAAGAAGAGCTAAAAACAAACACATTAGCCTCACCGGAGAAGCGCCTACTATGGAAGAGCTCTCTAAAGAGACAAAACTCAACAAAAGTAACATCCGTAAAATAAAAGATGAAAGACTCGATATCCTCTCGTTAGATGAATTTAATTTCGGTGGAATGAGCAATGAATTACAGCTGATCGACGTTATAAGTGATGAAAAGATCTTAGACCCTAAAGCTATCTACTATCGCGATAAAACTAACGAAAAAATTCAAAACTCAATCGACTCTCTTGATGAGCGCTCAAGTTTTATTATCAAACACTATTTCGGGCTCGGTGGGGAAACTAAAAAGAATTTTGCCCAAATCGCTGAAATGCTTAACCTTTCCCGAGAAAGAATCCGCCAAATACATAAAGAAGCATTGAGAAAAATCTTTAAAGATATTAACGAAGAAGTCGATACTAACATCGATTATCTACTCGTAAACAGTAATTGATATAAAGGAGTAATATATGCTTAAAAACTTCGATGAACTAATTGCTTTAGTGAAAGAAAGACCTAAGAAAACTGTTGTAGTAGCGGCAGCACAAGCTGGTTCCGCTATTGAAGCCGCTATCCTCGCTAAGAAAGAAAACTTGGCCGAATCTTTGCTCGTCGGCGATAAAGAATATATCCTAAACTTCCTCGAAAAAGAACACCCTGAATATAAAGATGCCTTCCAAATAATAGACACCGGGAAAGACCTTAGTCTTGCCTGTGCTGAGTCGGTAAAAGCAGTTAAAGAGGGTAAAGGACACCTCATACTTAAAGGTAAGGCCGATACGGCAACACTCCTTAAAGCAGTATTAGATAAAGAAAGAGGGTTGAGAACTGGTAGCGTATTAAGCGATGTTCTCGCTTATGAACACCCGGGAAAACTTATGTTAATGAGTGACGGCGGAATTAACCTCTACCCTGAATTAAATGAAAAAATTGCCATCATAAAAAATGCAGTCGCAGTAGCTCATGCCCTTGAGAATCCAAAGCCAAGAGTCGCTTTATTAGCTGCTGTAGAATCGGTTAACCCCAAAATGCAATGCACCATAGATGCCTCTATAATCGCCAAAATGAATGAACGCAAACAAATTGTAGACTGCTACATCGACGGACCCTTAGCCTTTGATAATGCGATTAGTGTTGAAGCTGCTAAGATGAAAGGAATTGAATCTGAAGTAGCTGGTAGAGCCGATATTTTAATAGTGCCGAACATTGAAGCGGGCAATATTTTTGGTAAGTCGCTCACCTACTATTGTCGTTATCGTGTTGCTCACGTAGTGATGGGTGCCGCAGTTCCTATTCTTATTGCATCCCGTGCTGACGATGCGGAAACCAAAATGCTCTCAATGGCTCTTGGCATTTTATCAGCGTAGTATAGATGGGCATCTCAATTGTCTCGGTCGGTAAAAATAAAGACCGCTATATCAAAGAGGTTAGTGATGAATACTGTAAAAGACTCTCACCATTCTCTAAAGTTGACCTCGTTTACCTGCCAGACATACCCCTTACCAAGTCGAACAATCGAGAGATAGTGGTAGACAAAGAGGGGAAAATAATCGAAAATTATTTAAATGAGAGGCTGAAGAAAAGTTCTAAGCCTCTCTTTTTAGTCACCTTGGACTACAAAGGAACGCAATACTCATCAGAGGATTTTGCGAAAATTATTGAAGAGAAAAACAGCTCACTCGACTTAATTTTCATCATTGGCGGAGTATACGGTCTATCTCAAAACATATTAAACCGAGCAGACCTACATCTTTCGTTATCAAAGATGACCTTTACCCACCAAATGACACGTATAATTTTGTTAGAGCAAATCTATCGCTCTTTTACAATCATAAACGGAAAAAAATACCATTATTAGGGGGTGCTTTATGACAGACAATGAAAGAAGTTTAATAGAAAAAGCTAAGCTTGCTTCACAAAATGCCTACGCCCCTTACTCAGGCTATAAGGTTGGCGCGGCTTTACTCGCTAAGAGTGGCAAAATCTTCACAGGTTGCAATATAGAAAACGCCTCATACTCATTAACAATTTGTGCTGAGCGTAGCGCTCTTGCTCAAGCGGTTAGTGCTGGAGAAAAAGAATACGTAGCGATAGCCATTTACGTTGATTCTGACAAGCTATTCTCCCCTTGCGGTGCGTGTCGCCAAGTTCTTATAGAGTTCTCACCTAAGATGAAGGTTCTTTACGCTAATAATGACCGTGAAAGGTCTGCAATCCTTGAAGACTTATTACCGGAAACCTTTCATCTATAACTAATTCAATGGCTATGAATAACTTTAAGTTTCTCTCAGTTGCACGAAAAAGCTTGCAGATTACAGAGAGAATTATAACTGTCTTTAGAAAAATTAATGAATAAAAGGAGGAAGCTATGCAGAAATTACTCTTACTTGGTAATGAGGCATTAGCTCAAGGTGTGTTGGATGCCGGTGTATCCGGTGTTTATGCATATCCGGGCACCCCATCTACCGAAATCACAGAGTATATCAAAAAGAGCTCTGAAGCAAAGGAAAGAAATATTCACAATGAATGGTCAGCAAACGAAAAGACTGCATATGAGGCAGCTCTCGGGATGTCTTATACAGGTAAAAGGACGATGGTGTCTATGAAGCACGTCGGCTTAAACGTCGCGGCAGACCCATTTATGAATTCAGCTTTGACAGGTGTTAACGGTGGAATGATTGTCACTGTTGCAGACGACCCTTCAATGCATTCATCTCAAAATGAGCAGGACTCACGGTTTTTTGGCAAGTATGCGATGATTCCAATCTTAGAGCCAGGTAATCAGCAAGAGGCCTATGATATGGCGTTTTATGCGTTCCAGCTCTCTGAAAAATTCCGAGTGCCGGTAATGATTAGATTCACTACCCGATTAGCTCACTCAAGAGCGGGAATTGTAAGAAAATCTACTCTCCCCGAAAAAGAAATCAAGCTACCTGAAGACCCCTTACAATACGTAATGCTACCAGGTATTGCACGTCGCAAATACAAGCTACATTTAGAGATGCAAAAAGACTTTTTAAAAGAGTCCGAAGCCTCATCATTTAACCAATACATTGACGGGACCGACAAGAAAATCGGTATAATTGCTTGTGGCTTGGCTTACAACTACCTGATGGAAAACTACCAAGAAAATGGCTGTCCATACCCAATATTAAAAGTCTCTCAATATCCACTCCCTTATAACTACGTCGAAAAACTAACTAAAGAGTGTGATACAATACTCGTTTTAGAAGAGGGAGCTCCGATTGTGGAAGAGATGTTACGTGGATTTCTCAACAAACCTTTAAAAATCAAAGGAAGAATGGACGGCTCTTTACCTCGTGACGGTGAACTCAACCCTAACCTTGTGCGTATAGCTCTCGGAATGGATGACTTATCAGGTGAGGCAATTCCTGAAGTGGTAACTGCTCGTCCACCCAAGCTTTGTCTCGGATGTCCACACATCGATAGCTACAACGCTTTGAAAGAGGTTATGGAAGACTACGGCAACGGTCACGTATTTGCCGACATCGGTTGCTACACCTTAGGTGCACTACCCCCATACAGAGTTATTAACAGCTGTGTTGATATGGGAGCTTCAATCACTATGGCAAAAGGTGCTGCTGACGCCGGTCTTTTCCCTTCGATTGCGGTAATCGGCGACTCAACCTTCACCCACTCAGGAATGACAGGTCTTCTTGATGCGGTCAACGAAAAATCTAACATCGTCGTGTTAATCCTCGATAATCACACCACAGCTATGACTGGCGGTCAAGACTCTCCTGGCTTTGGCAAGTTGGAGGAGATTTGTATCGGAATTGGTGTTGAAAAAGAGCACATCAGGGTTGTAAATCCACTTTCCCGTAATCACGCTGAAATAGTTCAAGTTCTCAAAGAGGAATTAGCCTATGAAGGTGTTTCTGTGATAATCCCTCGTCGTGAGTGTGTTCAAACGATGACCAGAAGAATGAGAAAAGAATAGGAGGAGAAGATGAAATCTGATATTATACTTGCAGGCGTAGGTGGACAAGGTATCCTATCTATCGCAACAATAATCGGGTATGCTGCTTTGGAGTCAAATCTCAACCTCAAACAGGCGGAAGTGCACGGTATGAGCCAAAGAGGTGGGGACGTTCAATCACACCTCAGAATCTCTGATAAACCAATATACTCCGACCTTATTCCATCCGGGAATGCCGACTTAATAGTCTCTGTTGAACCGATGGAATCTTTGAGATACCTCCCCTATCTTAATAAACAAGGGTGGCTTATAACTAATACTACCCCGTTTATCAACACTACCGACTACCCAGAAAAAGATGCTATTATTAGCCGAATTAAAGAAGTGCCTAACCATATCCTCATCGACGCTGACCAAATCGCTAAAGATTTGGGTGCGCCAAGGGCTATGAATATGGTAGTTCTCGGAGCGGTTACTAAATATATCGACCTCCCTTACGAAAAGTTCCAAGAAGGAATTAAATTCATCTTTGGTAGCAAAGGGGATGCAGTAGTCAATTCAAACCTCGAAGCAATGGCTAAAGGACGCGAAATTGCCGACAACAGATAATTAGAGCAAAGTTAATAGATAAATATAGGGCAGTCATTTCGACTGCCCTTTTTATTTGGAATGTTGATGAGCGAAATAACCTTACTTCCTCTTCTTAAACCAACTTTTAAAAAATGGTAACTCGTTGAGCACTAAA
>JAJBBL010000094.1 GCA_020532365.1 Candidatus Cloacimonadota bacterium
AAGAGTTACGTTGATCTGATAGGTGAGTCCAAAGAGGGGGTGATTTTGGATTCCGAATTCTCTGGGCATCATATGGGAGCTTGGATTAATCCTGATCTTTTTATTGCAGAATATGCCAGAGGATTCTCTGTTAAAAACTTTACTCTGTTAAACGGGGGTGATCCAAGGAGTGATAGCTGCAGCGGATCTATAAATCTCCGTTGTGCGACTGAGTTTGAGTTTAATAACATTCATGTAGAAGGCTGTGTGACTTTTTATACGTTTGATGCTAAGTGCTTAAAAGATAGTTGCGAGATAAGAAATATTGTGATGTATGATAATAAGGCTATTGTAGCCTTGGATCTCGAAAATGTATATGACTTTGATGTTTACTTGGAGAATATTCGTATCCGTAAGGTGGCAAAGTCTCCTTATTCTACTAAATCAGGAGGAGGATCAGGATTGAATATATTAGGAAACTCATCGGTATGGCCAGGGGATGGTAGAGCCACTATTGTCAATTTAGAGGTGTCAGATTGCGACAAATATACTGCCCCCGATTTTGCTAAAATACCTCATGGTGTAGTGAGTTTTCTGTATGACGGTTACTTTAGGCTAATTAACGCTACTATTGCTGATAATGTCTCAGATACTCCAGGTGGTGGCGGCTTAAAAGTTTCAGATGGACATAAAGTTGTTGATATCTACAACTCTATTCTTTATGGTAATGAACCAAAAAATTTAATATTGTGTAACGATACCTATGATCCACATGAGACCAATGTGTATAATTCACTTATAGGGGGAGGGTATTGGAATGTTTTTAAGTCAGGAAACTGCGATCTTTTTTGGGATGATACCAATATTGATGAGGATCCTTTATGGGTAGGTGATTCTAACTTAGAGGAGTTCCCTTATATGTTACAAGAGGGGTCACCGGCTATAGATAAGGGGACTCTTGATATACCTGATTTTGAGTTTCCTGAGTTTGACTTAGCGGGTAACCCTCGTATAGTCAACGGAATGATTGATATTGGGGCTTATGAGTATCAAGGGGTAACCAGTGTTGGTGGCGAGACATTACCTAACATAGAGGCGTTTGACTACAAGCTCTACAACTATCCAAATCCAATCTCTCTGAACGAAAATACAAGCGGTACAGAGCGGTCGATGCCAGGTACGACGATAAGCTTTCAACTACCGAAGAGTAGTCAGGCTGTAATCGACATTTATAACGTCAAAGGGCAATTTGTGAAGCGTCTGATCAACGCCGAACTATCCAAAGGTGAGTATAGTATCTTTTGGAACGGTAAGGATGAGCAGGAGCGTTTGGTTGGTAGTGGACTTTATATGTATCAGCTGTCGGTTGACGAGGTCATAGTCGACACTGGTAGATGTACAGTGATTAAGTAAGAGGCAATGTAATTATGTGTAAGGGGCGGGGCAACTCGTTCCCTTTTTGGTGGCAAGTTACAGATAACTTGTCAAGATTACGACGATCTGCATACTGGTAAAAAATAAGGGGGGAATTAAAGTGAGAGTATTGAACTATTTATTAGTGTTGATTATTTTTACCGTCAACGTATATGCAATAACGGTGGAAACAGCTTCATTCAAGGATTTCATGTATGGCAAAACCGAAAAAACATCATATGATAATTGGATTAGCCATGTAGTAGAGACAGATGAAGACAAAGAACGTTATCAATTTGCACCTTGGAATGTACAGAGAGAAGGGTTTGGTAAGTTCGAGAGGCCTAATGAAGTGTCGCAACTTAAATGGAAAGAGATCGTCGATCTCTTTATCAATGGCGAGTATGAGCTTGCTCAGGAAGCGATAGATACCTACGAATATCCTTATGATGTAGTCGAGTTCCACGATACAGATACCGACAGAACGTATTATATGTTAAGAGAGAGGATAGATCTGTCCTATTTCGATAGAAACGGTGCCACAAATAATCCTGGAATATATCAGAGAGGTAGCTTTAATTATGGTTGGGGATTATTTGTGGTCAATCCTACTTCTGAAATTCCAATCAATGTGAATGTGGTACACCCTTTAGACGACTTTATTGCCGTGCCGGTAGCCCATAAGGCTTTTACCACTTGGGATGCACGATATTTTATGGTCACCGGGGCAAGCAGAAATTTGTCATATGCCGATCCTTCAAGGGAAGAAAATCATCCATTTAATACGTTTTATAAAGCAGCGTGTGACGAGATTCGTGAAACTTTTGGGCGACGCGAACTATCGACTCAAATCCACAGCTTTGACTTCACCCATATTGGCTATAACTCTTTACAAATTTCTGCTGGCGGAAGAGTTCAAACATCACCAGGCTTGCCGATACGTGACGTTAGTGGAAACTTCAACGATCTTATCAACCACACCCCTTTTGAAGTTATTCCGGCCAATACTTTCGGCTTTCACGATAATGTAACGGTTCTGGACTACTATTCCGTATGCTTCAGCGAGGGTGATATGCTTTATGACGATGGGGATATGTTACACCCTATATCCGACAAGATCAATCTTCCTGGCTACTCCGAAAACATTCAGGTTAAATACACTTTGAAAGACTGGAATAAACACGATTTATACAGCCCCTTCTTCCATATTGAAATGGAAGAGTTTCCGAGTGTGCTACGTCGAGACACTAACACATACAAATGGTTTTATGGTTACGATTTAAGTACCGAAAAATGGGATGCAGATAATCTATATACCAAAGCGTTAGAGCTGTACACACCGTGGGTCTTAGCCTTTGATAAAATGATCCCACATTTACTTAATCCTGATGATGGAGTGCCCCCAACTGCACCGTCAAAAATAGATTTAGTAGGCGCTTCTTATGAAAACATAGTGCTTTCTTGGGAGAGATCTTACTCAGCTGATTTTCTGACTTATGAAATAGCTTACTCTACTGAGCCGATTGATACGCTGACAACTGATTATAACGTTGTGGATAGAAATCAGGTCGAGACTTTAGCAGGGCAAGCGGTTGTAGTTGGAAAAGTTACCGGCCTTCAACCAATGACCGGCTATTACTTCAGGATCAGAGCAAAAGATCGCAATGGTAACTACTCACCCTTCTCTGATGAAGTATATCTGACAACTGGGTCGGCTACTATCGCTTCACTATCCTCACTTGGACGTGATAGTTTAGCTGAGTTGAAGTGGACTGCCAGTTATCAAAAGAATAACAAAGGGTTTAACGTTTTAAGAAGAGTTAAAGGGACTGATTCATTTATAAAGGTAGCTTCGTGGGAGACCGAGGAAGCTTTGAAAGGGTCAGCAAACTCAAACGTTGAATACACCTTTAATGATAGAACCGCTCAAAATGGAAATGTATACGAATATAAAATCTCTTCAGTCGACGATGATTTTAACGAGTATGTGCATTACGATGTCACCACAGTCTCGGTACAGCCTATTATGGCGCTACTTTTTCAGAATGAGAGTGGTTATGTGAAAGACACTGTAGAGTTTGGAGTAAATCATTTCGCTACCGATCTTTTTGACGATGATTATGATCTGGTTAAGGGAAACAGAGACTTGAATAACTACTTCTACGCTTACTCTCACAAGCCTGATTGGCTACGAGATAAGCAACTACTAAAGCGTGATATTTACAGCTATCACGACCCTGAAGTAGAGCTTAAAACTTGGCTGATTAGGGCTTCTACGGATCAAATTAATCAGAATTTAACTGTCTCGCTCATCGGTAGTATATCACGGGGTGACTCTAAACTCTTTCTGTTAGATAACGCTACCGGCGAGTATTTAGACCTCTTCGAGGAGCAGTTTGTTTATAGGGCGAGTTCGGCACAAGAGCGTACGTTTACGATCGTCTGGGGAACTCAGCTCCCTGAAATCAAGATTACACAAATGACGAACCGTTATTTAGAGACAGGGGAGACGATAGAGTTTGACTGGTCAATCAGAAATATGCACTTGATTAAAGACGTCGAAATCTATCTTGATAACGGCGAACACCAAATAGCCCTTAAAGATAATATGAACCCGATAGAGGGTACTTTTAAGTGGACTGCGACAGAGTTTGAAAAACCTTACACCAACGTATCTTTTGTAGTGAGAGCTAATCTGTTAAACGGTGGCTATTTTGAAGAAAGATCCGACTTTAAGTTCGGGGTCATCACCAAAGAGATGGAAATCTCTAATTCTGCCGGGTGGCATTTGGCGACCAACGTCTTTATGAGTCCAGTTTTTCAAGCTGCAGATGTCTTTGGTGAAGAGGCAAAGTTGTATTCATTCAATCCTGTGAACAAAACCTATATGCCGCTAAATATGTTTGGTTTTGGGATGGGATGTTTAGTGCATATGCCAGACGAATACTCCACCGAGCTATTTGGCGAACTTAGAAAGACTACATATGAAATGTCACTCAAGAAAGGGTGGAACCTACTTCCTAACGTATTCTGTAACGATTTGAAAGTGAAAGACATTATCTTTCAACACAATAATCAGAAGTTTAACTATATCGAAGTTATTCTGTCAGACGTGATTGCCTACCCGATTTATGGACTTGAAGATAACCGATACGTGCCTATTGAGACTATTGGAGCGGCTGAATGTGCTTGGATATACTCGAATGTTGAAAATTTGGTTATCAGACAAGAACCTTTTATGCATTACGATATTACGATGAATAGACTCGATAAATGGCAGCTGAAAGTCGAAGCTGAAATTGATGAATTTAATATCGATAACGTAACGCTCGGACACGCAGAGGGTACTGATGAGAGTTTTCACTTCTTCTATGACCTGCCTAAACCGCCCAAAAAACCAGATACTAAGCTCGATTTCTATCTCGATAGCTATACTGACAAAGAACCGTATCACCGCTTGCAGTCCTTCTATAAAGAAGACCTACCAGTTGGGGAACAGTGCGAAAGAGCTTGGAGTTTTACCCTTGAACTGGACGACTTAGACAACCCTGTTACCTTCAGAACTGACGGCTCTGAGCTACCGGCCGGTTATAAAGTAGTAATGGAAATTAGCGATCTCTATGTAGTTCTCAGCGAAGAGAACAACTATGTATATCAGCCGAAATCAAAGCTTATTCAAGGGTTGTTGAAAATCACTAACTTAGACGTCACCTCTGTTGAAAAGATACCTTTTGCCACTACATTGCACAGTAACTATCCAAACCCGTTCTATCCAAATAGCTCAGTCTCGCGAAATATTGGCACAACGATCCCTTATTCGATTAAGAATAGAGGGAATGTATTGTTGGAGATTTACAATATTAAGGGACAAAAGGTTAAGACATTGGTCAACGAAGTAGTCGATTCGGGAAGTCATTCAGTCGTCTGGGACGGAAAAGATGGGAGAGAAAGAGGAGTATCGGCCGGTATTTATTTCTATAAATTATCGACCGGTAGCTCAGAAGCTCAAATTAAAAAGATGATGCTTCTTAAGTAATCGAAGCGTAAAACATATAAAAAAGATGTAACCCCTTGTTATGTATAGGCATAGCAAGGGGTTTCTTAGTAGTAGTACCGTAGGCGGCAGTGAGCCGGCTACGGTATTGCTCCTTGCTTCTTCAGTAGATGAGGGGTGAAAAACAGGGGGTTAAGTTAGCTCTGTTTTTAAGCTTCGTTGAAAAAAAGGTTGCCAAAAAAGAGATGA
>JAJBBL010000199.1 GCA_020532365.1 Candidatus Cloacimonadota bacterium
CGATGATTTAGTCTACGGGATCAATATTTACGACAAACCAGGAGAGGTTGTTGAGCCTAATCAATTGATTAAAAAGGTTGTCGAACAATTAGACGCCTATTTTACCGGGGAGAATAAGGTGTTCTCGTTACCTTTGTCGTTTGAAGGGTACACTTCATTCCAGAAGAGTGTGTGGGAGCAATTGGCTAAGATACCGTTTGGTGAAGTAGCCTCTTATGGCGAGCTTGCCAAGCGAGTTAATAATCCTAAGGGTGCTCGTGCGGTGGGAAATGCGTGTGGGAAAAACCCATTTTCGATTGTAATACCTTGTCATCGGGCTATAGGGAGTAGCGGTCAATTGGGTGGATTTTCTTCAGGTTTGGACAATAAACGATGGCTTCTAAAGTATGAAGGGATAACGACTAAAGAGAATAAGAAAAAATGAAAGTTGCCTATAGCTATTAAAAGTGTTACATTCTTAGAAAAAATAGGAGAGTAATATGACACCTGTAACATTTAAAGAGAATAGAGTGCAACTGTTTGGTAACCTTCCAGAGGTTGGAATTAGTGCACACCCTTTTAAGTTAGTTAAGTCGGATCTGAGTGAGGTTACTCTGGATAGTTTTGCTGGCAAAAACCTCGTTCTTAATATATTTCCAAGTATAGATACACCTGTCTGCGCCGCAGCAGCACGAAAGTTTAACGAAAAAGCTGAGAGTTTGCCCAATACATTGGTTTTAGCAATATCAAAGGATCTCCCTTTTGCACTTAATAGATACTGTGCAGCTGAGGGGCTCGACGATATAATTCCGCTCTCTGCCTTTAGAGATTCTGACTTTGGTGAGAAATATGGGGTTCTGTTGATGGACTCGCCACTCAAAGGGTTATTTGCCAGAGCGGTTGTTGTTATCGATACTAAAGGAAAAGTGGTCTATACGGAGTTAGTACCGGATATAGGACAGGAGCCTGATTACGACAAAGCTGCCGCAGCTTTGGATAATCTTAAATGATGACTTGTTGATATTTAATGGGGCAGTATCTGAATAAGGTGCTGCCCTTTTTTGTTGGGGAAAAGTTAGTTGTTAACCCGGATGGATCGTTTAGGTGTTATTTTTCGAGCTTGAACAGATTTTGTCGGCAGCATTTTTAACTCTTTTAGATATTTCTCACCGCTAAGCTTAATAAACCCCTCTTCATCTAAAACCTCTATTTTGTCTAAAAGTTCGGGTGGAACATCAGACTCGTCTATCACATAACGGGAAGACATAAGTTTTGTGTTGGGTACTTTCTTGATTACAAGGTTACCAGATTCATTTACTTCAAACGTTACTGTGAAATTACTGATAGCTTTCCGATTATCTATAAAGTAGACGTAAATTTTGTACTGCCTTGGTCCAATCAGCTCTACGTCCTGATCAATAATTTTCTTTATATTGATGAGTGGTACTTCGGTCGGTATTCCGATCTCTTTGAAATATCGAGACATAGACTCGAAGGATCTCTTTTCGAGGCATTCCTGATATTTTTTGATAAATCGGTTGAGGTTTTCGTTTAGTCTATAGTCTAAAAGATCTTTAGATGTTTTTATCCCTTGGCTTTTAGCGTATTCAGCTCGAATTGCTTTACGTAGCCTATACATCTTTTGTGTGAGGCTTTTTTTCTTTAGTTTAAGACCTTTAGTGGGGTAATACTCTCTAAGCTTTTGTCCATCAAAGAGATATTTCTCAAGCAGAGCTCTCTCTTGCGAGTTAAATTTTGCTCTGATGGTGTTGAGTAGGTCCAAGGAGCGTTCTTTTTCGATTTCTCTACTAACGTCATCGATTAGAAAATCTGTGATCCTTTGCTCTACTACATCAAATGAGTCAACCTGTACCTCTTTTTTACGGCTTGCTTGACCGAGCACGAGATATGACTCATTCTTAGCGGTCTGGGCGATCCAAGACCTGGCGGCGTTAGGGTTTATGTTGCCTTCATTAAGCATGTACCGCATAGTGGTGACCTGAGCTATATCTTCAGCGTCCTCTTTATGCCTGACGATGGATAGAGCGGTACGAAAAGCTATCTTATTATAATCAAGATAGGCGCCTTTCTCGGTTTTAACCCGTCTTTTACCAAGCGAAATTGTTTCAGACAATGTAACGTCACCCCTTCAAAATTATTTACAATACTTTCAGGAGCATACTGTTCTTTTTGTTATAACGTGTCAAGAAAAAATTGACAGATAGGCGGGATTAATTGGAAGCTGTAAGCTCTGTTATCATTGATGAAAAGTTACATCGGCTTGAATGATCTATTGTATAGGGCTGATAGGTAGTTTGCAGCTTATAGTTAAGCTGATAAGGACGATGTATGACTATGTAAGAGGGGGTAGCAGCTCTGAAAATACGCTTGACAGAAAATAGTATTTCGAGGTGTTAAACGATTGATACTCAATGGATAAGGAGATGTCTGATAAAATATTTGTGCCTTTATTTTAAGATATAACCGGTTGAGTTGCACCTGATCGTAAAAAATAGGAAAAACTATAACTCCCTTCAGGATATACGATTAGGGTTGTTTTTACGTTGATTGACCCCAGTTCCTAAAATGCCCTCAAACCCGCATCAATAAAGGATGTAATTAGGTTTGCGTAGATAAAAGCGGAATTAATCTCTCTTATATAGTAGAACGAACTTTCGGAGGAAGAAATGAAAAAATTAATGCTTTTAATCATGTTTGCAGGACTTTTGGCTTTTGGTGCTATCAAACCAGTACACGCTGATGACCCATACCACGGTGGATCCATTCAATACCCATTAATCACTTGGGATGAGATTGAAGGTGAATATGAAGTTTTAGGTATTACCCAAGATGGTTACCTCATTATCCGTTATAACGGCAAGATCTATATCTTCGAACCAAGAAAGAAAAGAAATAACGTATAATCGGAGCTTAAACTACATTTAAGCCAGCGTAGTAAAAGAGATAGGTACCTATAGAGAGGAAAAATATCGTTAATGCTTAACAGGGGGTCGTTTAGTTGTGTTGAAAGATGATAGTAAAGGGCTACAGCTGTCGGTTAGAGAGCTAAAGGCATCGAGATCAGATACGGAGAAGAATGCTGCAGATCCACGTCCAGACTGGGGTGTTTATATAGAGATTAGAGAGCCGAGAGTGCCTCATTTGCAAGGTTCCTACACCATTGCAGATGAAGAGGATATAACGGTCTGTCCGTTTTACGACTATTGCTCTAAGCTTGAGAATAATGAAAAATCACTCTTTTGTCTGAAGCGTGAAAAATTGGTCTGTGAAAAAAGAATATCATTGGTAGCCCTATAGGTTGCAAGAAACAGGAATAATATGGATAATCAGTCGACGATAAAGAACGGGAGTGTATGGTGCAAGACTTGCCCTATCTTTGAAAATGGGGATACTATAAGTGCTAAAACAGCTCTTACAGGGGACTTGCCTTTGGCGAAGGTTTTTGACTCCCGTCTTACCTTGATCCTGTTGGAACACCTGAAAGACATCGTGCTTTTGGTCAACAAAGGTGGTATGCTTCTCTACCTCAACTCTTCTGCTAAGGATTTACTTCAGGTTCAAGAAGTATCGGTAATCGGTGAGTATTTGAGCGATCTTTTGACCCTTATCAACCCGAGAACTAACGAAATTGTAACCGACCAAAGCTACTTTGATAAACTGTTCGTGGAGAATATAGAACCGAAACAGTATAATGAACTACTATACTTTGACGCCAATAGGAGAAGACGACAGGTTTCGCTCAAAATCATCCCGATAAAAGAGGATGATACGCTTACCGGAGCAATGTATATTATCACCGACCAGACTGTTTATCATTTGATGGAAGACCAGCTGTTAAAGGTGCAGCAATTACAGTCTCAACGTGAGTTTATCGGCGGAATAGCTCACGACTTTAACAATATTTTGACCAGTATTATGGGGAACATCTCCTTGGCACAGCTGCAGTCTGATAAGCCTGAAAACGTTAAAACAAGACTTACGGCTGCCGAAAAGAATTGTGAGAAAGCTCAAAATCTATCGTTGCAGTTGATGAACTACTCCAAAGAAGGGATACCAAATAAAAAATGTGGCTCTATTCTCGAAATAGCTGAAGAGACAGCGAGGTTTGTAAGTCACGGCTCTAACGTTAACGTTGAATTTAACTTTGCTAAAGATGTAAGTCCGTTGGAATTTGATGCTGTGCAGATTAGTCAGGTGATTAACAATTTAGTGCTTAACGCTACTCAGGCAATGCCGAGCGGTGGAACAGTTACTATCAGTTGTTGCAATTTTAAGGTTACCAAAAATGATCAGCTACCTATTACGCCGGGTGACTACGTAAACATCAGGATTGCGGATAATGGGATCGGTATAGCTGCCGACTATTTAAATCGTATTTTTGAACCATTTTTCACGACTAAAGAGACTGGTTATGGGATAGGTCTCGCCTCCTGCCGCAAGATAATTAATAATCATAACGGACATATAAGTGTAAGCTCGCAGTTAGGAGAGGGCACGGAGTTCAATATCTTCCTACCAGTTTCAAGCTTATCGAGGTGTGAGGTAGAGGAGAGTAGCGAGCAAAAAGACTATAATGGTGACGGAAAAGTATTGTTGTTGGACGACGATCCAGAAGTAAGAAAGATTTTTGAGAAGATGTTGATTTTATTTGGTTATGAAGTTGAGCACGCTTCAAATGAAAAAGAGGCGTTAGCTCTGTTTCGAGAGTCGGTAAGTAGTAGCGATAAATATAAGTTTGTGATAGTTGATCTTACCCTTAAGGGTGGAGCCAGCGGGTATGACACCTTTAAAAAGCTACGTGCTGTGGACAATAATGTGAAGGCGATTTTGACTACCGGCTATTTGAATAATCCGATGCTGAAGGATTATCGAGAGTTAGGTTTTGTTGGATATTTAGCGAAGCCTTTTAGATTACAGGAGTTAATTTTACTTCTCTCGAATATACGTGATTAGCTCTAATAACTCATTTACTTTAGGTGTTTAAGGAATCATATATAGTTGTCACATAACGTTGTAAACCCTCTTTACGAGGGCTTATCTTTTATTTAGACCCTGCTTCGAGTTATCAATATCAGCGAGAAAGTGCTTGACTTGATACCTCATTTTAAAAGATAAACACGATTAGTGTTACTATATTAAGTTGGAGGAAAGAATGCGACAAAAAAAACTTCTTGGGATTGTATTAGTCTTGCTTTGTAGTATGCAGCTGGTCATCGCCAAGGATGGCTCAGGAAGTCAGAAACTGTCAGGGGATAGCCGTATTAATATGCGTTCAGGCAATACATATATGAATATAGGTGAGTATGATAAAGCTCTTGAGAGATATCTTGACGTGGTAAGTGAAAAACCAGAGTATATTGAAGCGCTTAAACTGATAGGGGATATTTACTTTTTCTACGGTGATGAGAATCCGTTAGAAGCAGCACCACACTATACCGAATCATTTCATTATTACGATCGAGCAATTACAGCTTATGAAAAATACTTGGACGTTAAAGGTGTTAAGAAACTTGAGAAACAGATTGACGACGCTAAATTGAAAAAGATTGCAACCTGGGCTCGACTTTTTAATCACGGACAAGAAAACGTAGCTAAACAAGAGTATGACTCAGCCTTAGAAGAGTTTCAA
>JAJBBL010000140.1 GCA_020532365.1 Candidatus Cloacimonadota bacterium
AAAGAGAAGAACGACAAAGCGGATGCCAAGATAATCTTCTTTAACCCACTCTCATTAACCACTGTAGAGGTAAGTGAAGAGGAATTAGAGGCATTTTATCAAGAGCGTAAGGAAGAGTTCAGAGTAGCCCCTAATGCTCGCTATGATTTTGTTCATTTTGACTTGAAGCCGAGTGAGTCTGACAACAACGAAGTAAAGCTTGAAGCGGATAGAATTTATGACTTATTGATGCAAGGTGAAGACTTTGCAGAGCTGGCAAAGGAATATTCACAAGATCCGAGTAATGCAGATAAAGGTGGAGATTTAGGTTATTTTGGTCGTGGCCGAATGGTCAGAGAGTTTGAAGATGCAGCATTTAATACCGAAATTGGAAAAATCAGTAAGCCTGTCAAAACTCAATTTGGCTACCACATTGTCAAAGTTACCGGCAGAAGAACAAACAGCGATAAAGAGCAAGAGGTTGAAGCAAGCCATATTCTCCTTACTGTTGAGGCTTCAGAGTCGACGAAACTTAACAACAGGATGGAGGCTGAAGTACTCTACGAGTTGATCAAGAAGAAAGGTTTTGATGCCGCTGTAGCTGAAAAAGATTACAAAAAGAGTAAATCTGGTTTATTTGACGAGAAAGCTCAATACATTTCCGGTTTAGGTAGACATGAAGACTTAGTAAAGTTCGCCTTTAGCAACAGAGTAGGCGCGATGCCTGAGATAAAAGAGACCAGTAATGGTGACATATATGTTTTACAGTTAGCCGAGCGTCTCCCCGAGCGTTTTCAAGACTTAGAGGAGGTTCGCGGTCGAGTTAAAGCTATGGCTGACAACGAAAAGAAGAGCAAAGAGTCCATTGTCAAAGGTAAAGAATTCTTTGCAAAATATAGTGTAGACAACTACCTTGAGAAGGCAACTGAAGAGGGTTGGGACATAGTAGACGGTAAGGACATATTTGTCGAAAAGAGCTTACCTCAAATCGGCATTGTAAAAGAGCTCAACACCGGTATTCTTGCCGCTGACGAAGGCTCGTTCACTGATCTAATCGTCAGTGACAGAGGTGCTTACATTGCTTTTGTAGAGTCACGCACTTATCCAGATATGGAAGAGTTTGAGATTATGAAAGAGTATCTCTTGCAGGACTTAGAGAACCAAAAACAAAATATGCATCTCAACGAGTGGTATGAAAAAGCGCTCGAGTCCGCAAAGGTAGAGGACAACCGTAGTTACTTCTTCTAATTGCAGAGCTGAATAAATATACATTAGAGAGGAGCCATTCCGCAATTCGGGGAAAGGTTTCTCTCTTTTTGTTTAGGGGAAAGTGGGTTATGTTTTTGAAAAAAAATATGAAGGGTTTCAATTTCCTTTTGTGGCGGAGTTTTAGACTTAACCGTCGAGGAGTAAAGGATGGTGAGTCTTTCTTTTCCTATGGAGGTTTTGCCCTATCGATAGCCATTCTGACCACCTCCTTGATATTATTGAGTAGCTACCAAAAGACCCTTAAAGAGGGACTTTTAGGGGTTAACTCACATCTTTATATATTCAACCCGATCGATGACTTTATGACCCCTGCAGAGCTTGCAGAAACTGAGTATTTCTTGAATAATAAGCCTGAAGTTGAGTCGTATTCTTTAGTAAAACAGACTCAGGTGATGGGTGTCAATGATGAGAGCGTAAAAGGGTTGTTAGTCCGTTCAATTGAGTGGGAGCGTGACGATTTGCCGATAGAGTATCACAAATTTATCAAAGGTGGAAGCGGCAATTTAGTAGGGGCAAAAGATGTCGTATTAGGTATTGAGGCGGCTAAGACGTTAGGTGTGAAGGTGGGTGATGAGTTTCGCTTAGTCTCTCCCACAAGCTTAGAGTATACTCTTTTCGGGCTAAAGATGGGTGAGGAGCGGGTGAGAGTAGCAGGTCTTTTTCAATCGGGTATTTACGACACAGATTCCAATATAATATTTCTCAACGGGCCCTTAGTCTCAAAGCTTTTAGCTAATGGCGATAACTATTCATTAATCGAGGTAAAACTTGGCTCAGAGTATGTAGAGAGGGCAAACGAACTGCAATATATGTGGACGCGCGAGTTAGATTTCAGCGTGTTGATTCACAGCTGGATCGATTTTAACGGCAATCTTTTTAGGATGCTGATAGTCCAGCGTTGGGTAATCTTTATCATTTTGAGCTTCATTGTTTTGATAGCGGCTTTTAATATCATCTCCAGCACGACTACTTCCATCTTGGAGCGTCGCAAGGAGTTAGCAATCTTAAAAAGTGTGGGGTGTAACGACTCTTTTATCCATTTTCTTGTATTAAGTCGCGTTTTAGTAATCGGTTTACTTTCGGTAATAGGAGGGATCTTATTTGGAATACTCTTTGCTTTTTTATTGACCAAGCAGACCTTATACACTTTACAGGGTGACGTATATTTTATAGAGCGATTTAGCTTCCACATCGACTTTTTCTTCCTCTTTTTAATCTTTGTAGTCTCTCTTACAATAGTTTTCTTTACCGCATTGGTACCCCTCAAAAAAACTTCTCAATTGACAATAACTGAAATCTTACGTAATGGATAGTTATTAGAAAACGTATTCAATGAGGGGTAAATGTCGTTATTAGAAGCTGTTAGAATCACCAAGTCATACCCAGAGGGTGACGGTATATTAAACGTGCTCAAGGGTGTTGATTTGCAGATAAAAGAGCGAGAAACTATTGCTATAACTGGTGAGTCTGGATGTGGCAAGAGCACTCTTTTACACTTGTTAGGTTTGTTAGACAGCCCTGACAGTGGCGACATTGTTTACAAAGGTGCTAAGGTTGCCTTCAATCAGAAGCGAGTAGCTGAGTTTCGCAATCGCAACATAGGCTTCATCTTTCAGTTTCATTATTTATTAGACGACTTTACAGTAGTGGAAAACATTGCCATTCCGATGTTTATATCAAGTGGTAACTGGACTAAGAGCAGGGGGGAGGCGAAGAAGCTTTTAGAGCGGATCAATCTTAAGCAGCGGAGCAAGTATTATCCCAATCAGCTCAGTGGGGGTGAGCAGCAGCGTGTTGCCATTTTAAGAGCATTGATCAACAAACCGGAAATAATACTTGCAGATGAGCCTACAGGTAACCTCGACCCTAAAAACAGTGAAGAGGTGATCAGTCTTATGTCCGAATTAAATGACGAGGCCGGTTGCAGCTTAGTTATAGTTACTCACAATCAGGAGATAGCAGATCGTATGGGTAAGCGGTACATATTGAAGGATGGTTTTTTAGAGGACGTCTCACTTTCATAAAAGGGGGTATTCTTGAAAAACAAAAGATGGTTATTCATCCTTCTCTTCTTCCTTTTCCTGATCAACATAGCGTTCTTCATAGTGACCAGGTTTACGAATTATGAGCTATGGCTAAAGACTTTTCTCGTTGAATATTTAGAGGAGAATTTCGAGCTCCAGACTACTGTAGAGGGCTTATCAATCAGCGATAAACATATAAAGTTAAACGGCATAGAGCTTTCGAACAAGGATAAAGACCTCTCCGTCAGGGTAGAACACGTCTATGTAAACTACAATCTTTTCCACGCTATTTTCTCTCGCACCAAGATGTTCAAAGTGGTGGAGTCGGTGACGATAGTAGAGCCTTCAGTAGATCTAAAGATAGATGGAACTATGAGGGACTCGACCAAAGAAACCAGTTTCAAGATACCGGAAAACATAGATTACTTCCAGTCGCTACACATCTCCAAAGGTATAGTCAGCATAGAGTATAGTGATGAACAGATCGAGTATCGTGACATATTTGAACAGATAGACTTGAAGGTAGAGACTGGGCGTCAAGTTGTAGCCAAACTTATGTTAAACAAAGGGGATACGGAAGAGGATGACGTTAAGTTAGGGGAGACCGAGCTTTTAGTAGAAATAGCTGACGGTGAAATAAAGAGAGCTGAGTACAATATTCATAGGTATAGCCCTGACACCTTACAGTTAAAGGGGATCGACAACACCGATTTTGAGCTCGAGTTGGTAGGTATTTATGACAAAGGCTTGATTCAGTTAAACGGTAGTTTGAAGGGTTTGGAAAGCTCTTTTTACGATCGAGATATAACTGTCCCTTACGTAGAGTTTTTACTATATGATGACCGTCTCTTTTTTAGAACTGAAGGGGCGTCTATCGATGAGAGTCGAATTGAACTGGAAGCAGAAATAGAGGATCTGTTCAAGACCCGTAAGCTTGTTTGTACTGCCGTAGTTGAGCGTATCCCGCTCGAATACTACCTCCCTGATATTATCTCCGACGTATCGGTAATTGCTAAAGTTAGCGGCACGTTATCAGAGCCAAGGATAGACGCCACTATAGGTACTAAGCGGCTTCATTACAAAGATGAGAAAGTTGACAATATTGCAATCTTGGCTGAATACTATGATAAGAAGGTGGATTTTAAGTTAGAAAACGCCCTCTGGCGTGGAAACGAGCTACAAGGAGTTGGTAATTATTACCCCGATAGCGGAGTAACGGTTCAGATAAACCAGCCGGACTTAATATTTGTCGGCGATAAATTTGATGTGAGCGGTGATTTAGAAGCTACTTTGTCATACTACAAAGACTTAGAGATAACGGCACAAATTGAAAACTTTATGTTTATGAGCGACAATATCACTTTGCAGAACTTCAACGTGCAGGGGAACTTATTCAAAGAACAACTAAGCGTTGCTTTTGACGGACATAGGGTGAAGGGTGAACTATCAGGTGACATTTCAACCTGGCAAGGGGAGTTATCAGTAGATCTTTTTGAATACAATCTTAACAGTAACTTTGAAGCTAACTACGTATATCTCAAGGCGTATCCCCATTTAACCGGGAAGCTTAAGCTCTCTTACTTTGACGACCTGTTGTCAACCGACGTCGATCTATCTCTCACTAACCCATTGTATGGTGAGTTAGAGGGTGGTGTAAAATCTGGCTTTACTTTGGATTTACAAAACGACCGTTCTGATTTCAAATTAGCCACTCGCGGCTTTAAATATCGTGGAGAGCCGGCAAGTGTGTCAATCAAAGCAAAAGGTACTGCAGAGAGGCTCAAATCAACAGAATTTACTATCAACGATGATTTAGCGGGCGACTTATGGATTGATCGAGCTTCAGAGTTATCATTTGGTTTCTCCTTATTTGGAGAGGGGCTAAGGGTAGAGCGCTACCTGCGTTATCTCATTGAAGAGTATGACGCTCAGAAGTTTGACGGCACTATTAACTGTTCTTTTACTTTGGACTATCCCAACAATTTTAGGGGTAAAATTGATTTTGCAGATTTGACTTATAACAAGCTTGGGTATATCGATGGTAGTGCAGACTTATCTTATGACCGTACTGCCGACTCTAAAATGTTATACAAGAGTGACTTTAGTAAAGAAGGTCAACCGCTTTTCTCCTTACAAGGGGTAAGTGAGTTGGACAAACAGTTCGACACAGCTATAAGGGGTGAGGTTAGCAGTTTAGATCTTCATTCAATATTTCCCGAGTTAGACTTATTTGGTCAG
>JAJBBL010000153.1 GCA_020532365.1 Candidatus Cloacimonadota bacterium
CAGGTTGTTTACACTACCAAACAGTCTGATGTTTTGTTTTTGACCTAAGCGGATATTTTTTGTAAGTCTCAAGTTAGCCGATGATGTGTGTGGCATACTTCTACTGTTAGTATCAAGTGCTTGTGTACCCTCTTCGTTCACTGGAGTATATGGAAGTCCAGATGAAATCGAGTAGATGAGGTTTATCGACAGGTCATCGAGTGGGAATATATAATCGGTAAATGGAACCCACCATTCTTCGTCACGTCCGATACGGAATTCAAGATTCAGGTTAGCTGAGTGTCTTGTATCCCAGTCGAGTGCAAACTCTCTCAAGTTTTTAGTTTCGTCACTTCTTGTAAGCCCTGAGTGGTTACCTTGAGCCCAAGCGAACGAGTATGAGACTGAACCTGCGATGAAGTTTGAGAGCATTCTTTGCAAGGTAATATCGACACCTCTCGCGCTACCGTAGTCGTTAGAGATATACTGATACCATTTAATGTTATCATCTTCAGGGTCGATCATTTCTTTAAGGCTAACGTAGTTATAGATATTTTTATAATAAGCGGTAATATCCATCATATAGTCTTCCGCGAGTTGTCTTTGTAATCCAACCTCATATGTAACAGTGATCTGTGGTTCGAGGTTTGGGTTACCGACGTCGATACTTTCTTGGCTAAGAACTGCATCGATAGGTGTGGCGGTAGTGAATATATACTGCATTTGTGGTATTTGGTTTTGATAGTTATAAGCGAAGTGGATCACAGCTTTATCTGAGATTGGGTGTGACACACCGACTCGAGGTGAGACCATCACTCTAAACTTTTTAACTTTCTCTTCAGTAATTTCTTCCCAGCCGACTCTTTCATAAGAGCCATCTTCTTGTCTGATGAGGTAGTCATCGCCGAGGTACCAGAAGTCAAATCTCATACCGATATTAGCGATCATACCTTCAAACTGCAATCTATCTTGCAGGTAGTATGCACCTTGCAAGGGGGTAGCTTTATAGCCATCGGTACGTCCTGACGATTCTTTAATAGCATCGTAACGACTTTGCTGTGTATAGACGATAAGTGAGTCGACTACTAAGTCTGGGTCATCGGTATCATATATTTTGATAACATCTTCTACTACGCCATGTTTTTCGAGATATCTTTCGAGTCTCAACATATCTTCTCTTTGTGGGTTAAAGAGTCGATCTTTAACGATCTCGTGATGGGTAATTTCAAATCCTGTTTTAATATTATTAATCATATCCAACTGGTATTCGAAGTCAGTTCGAAGTGTCATAGTAGTAGTTCTATCGTCGATAAATCTTGACCAATAGCTTCCTGGCGGTGTAAATCCTGGTATACTTCTTTCTCTGTCGCTACCGTAAACTCTATAAGCCCAGTAGTTAGAGCCAACATAACCGAAGGATGGATCATCAATAACCCCATTTTGCGATGAGTCTAAAGCCCAGATACCATCTCTATGGCTGACGTAGTTATCAGCGCTATATTCATAAGTTGGATCGAGTTTATAGAAATCATTTCTATCGATACCGTTAGGTCCTTCGTTTCTATCTTTTCTAAACCAGCTACCTTTGACTTTGACGTTCATTTGTGGATTAATCAGGTGGTCGTAGGTAAACATATATTGGTCCATATTTTCTTCAACGAAGGCATAATGTTCCAATGCGTAGCGCCAGGCATGCGCATATGGATTCATTCTTGAGATATCTGTTCTATAGGCAAACGAAACGGTTTGTCTCGGGTTATGTTTATAAGTAAGTTTTACGTTTGCGTTATAGGTGTTAAAGTTTCGTTCTTCGGTATCAAAAATCCAGAAGGAATCTCTATCGAGGTATGGATTCTTTCTTGGGTATCTGGTAACTAAGTTTACTAAGTCTTCATTCGGATCGGAAATGTAAAAGTCTCGATATCTGGAGTCGTGCCACAAGGCAGCGGCGTTGATAAAGAAAGTGAATCTACATTTAAGGTCTGACTGAATAAACGGTAAGACTGGTCCACCAAGAGTCATTTTCAACTCATCAGAGTTAGACGCTTTAGTTATAAGGTGATCAGAAATAGCTTCAACACTACCGGAATAGACACATCCACCGTCTCGTGTAACAATGTTAACTATACCTGACTGAGCATTACCGTATTCAGCGGTAAATCCACCGGTCATAACAACCATATCCGCGACAGCATTTCTGTCGATAGTCATAGCTGTTCCACCGTCAACAGGGTCAGAGACTGACATACCGTCGATAGTATAGACTACTTCGTTTGAGCGTCCTCCTCGGATATGTAGGTCACCACCTACTTGCACAGCTCCTGCTTGCAGGGCTATGATACCTTCGAGGTTATCCACGGCAAAATTTTCCATAGCTTCCTGGGTAATTGTCTTTGACGTACCTGTTTTACCGGGGTCGATAGGATCTTTTCGTGCGGTAAAGACTAATCCTTCGATTTCAACAGCATCTCTTGCAATAACTATGTTTAGAGTAGCTGTTTCGTTAACATTAATTCTTTGGCCATTATACCTTGAAGGCTTATAGCCTATATGTTGACACACGACGTCATAAGATCCGACGGGTATATTAATTAATATGTACGTACCGTCTTCCTTAGCCATCACTCCGAGAACTGGGTTTGTATCAGCCAAAATTACATTTGCGTATGGTACTGGCTTGCCATCTGTATCCCTTACTCTACCGGCAAGTCTTCCAGTAGTTTGAGCAAAAATCATCCCTATTGAGAAGATCAGGAAAACAATGGTGAATACAACTCTTCTCTCCATTAAAACTCCTCCCTTAATCTATTGTCATTCATAAATAACTACTTCCTCATTCAACATCAATACACTATGATATCTATGTCAAATCTTTTTTCTCTATTACTCTCTTTTTTATGTTCCAATTATCAGTTGAATACTTCTCTCTTTCCAAGTAAACTGCCAACTCACACTCTTTTTCAAGTAGCTCGTCGGCAAAAAAGAAAGTTTCCTCAACCCATTCTTCTTGAAACCCTTCTATCAGTTTTTCCACAACCTCTAAAAAGGTCAACTTTCTTTGCAGGATCGACTCCAAAGAAATAGTTCTTCTTTCCAACATACTCGCCACTCGCAATCTCTCATCCTCAGTGAGTGACGGCATATATTTAGCAACGGCCACCTGATTTTTTTCTCTCAAAATTGAGCCGTGTTGGAGAAATGCCAGATTATTTCTTGTCTGTGCGCTGCCAATCATTTTTTTTCTTTTGTAGTTAATTTCGTACTTAGAGCTACTGGTAAAGCAGGGATTTCCCAGCTGTTTTTGTTCATTAGAACTCAGCATTTCCCGCTCCATATCTGCGTCCACTCCAAGTTTTTTCAATCCGGCGAGTAGCGCTTTAGAAATACGTAGATAAGTATCTGAAATTCCACCTTCCATAGTATCGGTCAATTTTGATATAACTGCATAGGTAACCTCATCTTCGTGAAGCACGAGTCTACCGCCTGTTTGTCGTCTCACGTAGAGGTATTCTGAATTTTCGACCATTTTTAGGTCTAACTCATTCTCAAAATTTTGGTTATATCCACACGAGAATGCCGCTGGCTCCCAGTCATAGAATCTGATAGTTGGTGGTGACTCACCGTTAGTCACCCCTTGATAGATAGCATCATCTATAGCCATATTCATATAAGGGTGTTCCCTACCGGTAACAAGTATTCTCCATTCCATAGTTATCAGTATTTCATCTCTACGCTGAGACTTTCTCCTTTTTTCTCTCTAATTCGACCAATGACGACAGCTTCTGCATCAACTCCCAACAATTCATCAGCTACTGTTTCCGGGGCTACTACTATGTACCCGATTCCCATATTGAAAGCTCTGTACATTTCTTCTAAGGCAATACCTCCACCTTTTTGGATCAACTCAAAGAGTGGAGGTATTTCCCATTTATCACAATTTATTTCGGCGATGCAATTATTTGGCATAATCCTGGATAGGTTACCAGGGATACCGCCACCTGTTATATGCGCCATACCGTGTATAATTTCTGGGGTTGCATATTCGCGGAGCATTTTATAGTAAGAACGATGAACTTTAAGTAGCGCTTCTCCTACAGTGCTTCCGAGCTCTTCCACATAGCTATCTACTTTAAGTCCAATCTTATCGAACAGAACTTTTCTCGCTAAGGTGTAGCCGTTTGTGTGTAGTCCAGACGATTTATACCCTATGATGACGTCATTAGGTCTAACTTCGGCGCCGTTGATAATTTTATCTCGTTCTACGCAACCGATGATAGTTCCGACCAGATCAAAATCCTCATCTTTGTATATATCGGGCATTTCAGCCATTTCTCCGCCGACTAAGGCGAGCTCATTTTCCACACAACCTCTGACCATTCCTTCGATGATTGATTCGATGCGAGCGGGCACCACTCTACTTATACCAATATAGTCTAAGAAAAAGAGAGGTTTAGCCCCTTGGACGAAGATATCGTTCACACAGTGGTTGACGAGGTCTTCTCCTACTGTATCATAAACACCAGCTTGAAACGCAACGATAAGTTTAGTTCCAACTCCATCGGTACTGGAGACAAGAACCGGCTTATCCCATTCGGACATATCGAACGAGAACAGTCCTCCAAAGCCTCCTAAATCAGCTAAGACGCTTTTATTAAATGTTTGTTTAACTAATGTCTTAATCTTTGAGACGGCTTCATTCCCTGCCTCAATATCCACGCCGGATTTTTTATAATCCAATTTACTCGCTCCTTATATCTTTTTGTTCAGTTTGATTCACTGGTTTAAAGAAATCGGCAACAACTTTGAATCTTATCACAGCTGAGCTCTTAATCAGATAGATAACCAAGATGAGAAGGAGCAGTTTAACAAGCCAGTTAGACCATTGGCTACTCTTTCTTCTTCTCTTCTCTTCTGAACTTCTTCGAATCTCTTCATCCAGGATCTTCAATCTTTATTCCTCGTTAGATTAAAGCTAACAAGCCCTCTTTAAGTCTTTTGACCCCTTCGATGAGATTTTCCATACTTGTCGCATAAGAAAACCTTACGAAATCGTCAACTCCAAAAGCCAAGCCGGGCACTAAAGCTATGCGATTATTTTCCAACAAGTACTCGCAAAGGCCTACTGAATCCTTAATTCCACGGTTATTATTTTTTATATAGTAAGAAATATTTGGCATCGTATAGAAAGCACCTTCTGGTTTAAGGCAGGTGACATTCGGGATTTCGTTCAACGCATCAACCAAATAATCTCTTCTTTTTTCAAACTCTACTCTCATCTTCTCAATAGAGCCATCATCTTCTGTTAAAGCTGCCAAAGAAGCTTTCTGGCTGATCGAGCATACGTTTGAAGTTGTATGTTCTTGAATTCTGGTAGCTCTGCTAATTATCTCTTGGGTACCGGCTGCGTATCCTAAGCGCCATCCGGTCATTGCGTACCCTTTCGAAACGCCATTGATTACGACTGTAAGCTCTTTAAGCTCTGGTGACAGAGA